>NZ_JAGYGD010000010.1:0-170813 GCF_019947275.1 Pseudomonas sp. GL-RE-29 | reverse complement strand
GCCAGCGATGGCGATCTCTCGGACGCCATCGCTGGCAAGCCAGCTCCCACAGGGTTTTATGGTGTCGTTTAGAACGATGACTGGATCTTGATCCCGCCAATCAGCGCGTCATCGACCTCGTTCACGCCACCGGGGTGGCGGATGTATTGCAGGTTCGGGCGCACGGTCAGCCAGTTGGTCACGTGCACGCCGTAATAGAGTTCGGCGCTGTATTCGGTGTCTTGCGGCGGCAGGAAGGCCGGGTCGTCGTAGTCGAAAACCGCGTGGGCCTGATTGGTCGCCTCGGCGTTTTTGCGATAGGCCGGGTTGACGTGCACGCGGGCCATGGCGAAGCCGATATCGTCTTTGGCGCGGGCGTCGAACAGGCCTTTGTAGACGACACCGGCCTGGACGTAGTTGTCGATGGCGTTGGTCTTCTTGTCGTGCATCGTGCCGTTGGCGAACACGCTCAAACCGCGGCTGTTATCGCTGGCGACGCTGGTGATCTGCTGCTGAATCCCCAGCCACACACCGTGTTTGCTCGACGCACTGCGATAGGCCTCGCCACTCAGGGCAGCGGGTTGGCCGTTGCTGTCCTTGTAGGCATCGGTGGCGTTGGCGTTGCTGTAGTAGTAACCGGCACGGTACTCGCCCGGCAGGCCATTGAGCTTGGGCGTCCACACCAGTTCCACCGGCAAAATCGCACCTTGCGTACCGCTGCCGCTGAGCTTGAAGCCGTTGTCGCGATCAAGGTTCGACGGGTTCTGTTCATACACGCCGACCTGCGCGTACAGCTCTGGCGTCAGGTGATACTTGACCCGCATCGCCCACTGGCTGACCGGCCAGTTGTACCAGATGCCACCGACCCAGTTGCCGACCTGAGAACCGCAGAACGCCAGGTTCTGGAAGTCGCAAGGGAAGCTGTTGAAGTCCTCGCCTTCGCCGAAGCGGCCGACCTTGATATCGAGTTTCTGATCGAAGAATTTCTGCTGATACCACATCTGCGTCAGGCGCCAGGTCTGGCCACGGCCCCAGACTTCCTGGGCCGAAGTGAAGCCGCCGACACGCGGGTCATTGATGCGGTCGTTGCTGATGTTGTTGCCGCTGCGTTCGGTGATGGTCAGCTGAAATTCCGCGTCGTTCCAGCCGAGGATCTTCTGCAAGTCCAGATGGGTGCCGAGGGCAAACTGATCGCTGTAGCGTGCTGTACGGTCGTGATCGTAACCACCGTGAAGATTGCTGCCCATTTCGCCGGTGTAATCGACTTTGAAGTCGTAGCCTTTTTCCGCAAGTTCTGTGCGAGTACCGTTCCAGTCGCCGAGCATCCATGGGGAGTCGCTGTCGAAGGCCGGGGCGGCGTGGGCGCAGGTGGCAAGGCTCAACGCGGCACAACCGCCAAGGACTTTCAGGGCTTTTCGGCAGGCGATCGACATAGAGACAGCGCTGTCTTGCAAGAATGGTAAATCAGGCATAGAAGGAAATTCTTGATCTTTTTCTGGGGGATGAACGTGAGCAGCAGGCGTGAACCGGGTTGGCAGAAGCGTTTCAGCTGAATCGGGCTCAAGGATAATGTTCTGTTACAAATAGAGAAAGGACTTTTCCTGACATGCATCCTTTCAGTTTCTGTAACAGTGACAAAAGATCGCAGCCTTCGGCAGCGCCTACATTGAAATGCGCATTCCTGCAGGAGCTGCCGAAGGCTGCGATCTTTTCTGTTTCACCTACATTTAATCGAGAGCACACAGATCGCTTCCCCCCAACGAAGCCCTCGGCTAAGGTGCGCGGCTTCCCAACCCTCTTCGTTCAAAGGCCCGGCATGACCGAACAGAACACTGACCCGCTGCACGGCGTAACGCTGGAGCAAATCCTCAACGCCCTCGTTGAACACTACGAATGGTCGGGGCTGGCCGAGCGCATCGATATCCGTTGCTTCAAGAGTGATCCGAGCATCAAGTCGAGCCTGACGTTTTTGCGTAAAACGCCTTGGGCGCGGGAGAAGGTAGAGCGCTTGTATGTGAAGCTGATGCGTACCAAGCGACCGCTCTGAACATGTTCAATCCATCGACGTCAGCAGCTGCTACGCGGCGTCGTTTTGTTGCCGTGGCGGCTGTTCTCGGCTGGGCCGGATTGAGCATTCAGCTGTACTTGATTTTCTATTCGCGCTGGACGCTGGAAGCCAGTCTGATCGGGGGGCTGGTGAGCTTCTTCAGCTACTTCACGGTGCTGAGCAATACCCTCGTGGCGACGGTGCTGACCTGTGAACTGACGTCCCGCGAGTCGGCGACGCGACGCTGGTTTTTGCAACCGTGGGTCAGCAGCGGCATTGCCGTGAGCATTGCGATAGTCGGCCTGGCCTACAACCTGTTGTTGCGCCATTTGTGGCATCCCGAAGGCTGGCAATGGCTGGCCGATGAGCTGCTGCATGACGTCATGCCGCTGCTGTTTCTGGGCTATTGGTGGTGCTGCGTGCCGAAGGGTACTTTACGATGGCGGCACATCGGGTTGTGGGTGATTTATCCGCTGGTGTACTTCGCCTATTCGCTGCTGCGCGGACATTTGCTGGCGGCGTATCCGTATCCATTCATTGATGTGGATAAGCTGGGTTATCCACAGGTGTTTATCAATGCCGGGGGATTGTTGGCGGGGTTTGTACTGATTTCATTGGTGTTGATCGGGTTGGATCGGTGGCGTGCCCGAATCTGAACGTTGATGAGCGCTCCCTCGCCACAGGTGCGGTGGTTACTCCTCGTCGGTGTCGTCCAGCCGCCAGTAGCCCACAGCTTTGACGAACTGCTCATCCAGCCCATGCTCATCGAGCAACACCCGGCGAATCTGCCGCGACACTTTGCTCTCGGTCGCGACCCAGGCATACAGATTGCCGGCAGGCACTTGCACCTGCTTCACAGTGTTCAGCAAATGATCCTTGCCACCCTCGCGCAGCACCCAGATCACATTGACCTCGGCCGCGCTCTCCAGCACCTGCTGCTCCTTGCCGTTCTCCACTTCGATAATCACCAATGCACGGCGATTGGCCGCCAGGCCTTCGAGTCGCCGGGCGATAGCGGGCAGGGCGGTTTCGTCGCCGATCAGCAGGTAGCTGTCGAACATGTCCGGCACGATCATCGAGCCCCGTGGCCCACCGATGTGCAGGAACTGTCCTGGCTTGGCCTGTTCCGCCCAGGTCGAGGCAGGGCCGTCGCCGTGCAACACGAAATCGATGTCCAGCTCCAGAGCATCGAGGTCGTAGCGGCGTGGCGTGTAATCGCGCATAGCCGGCTTCGGGCCGTCGTCCTTGCCGGCGCCGAGCTTCATGGTTTCCATCGCCGCTTGTTCCGCCGCGTTCTGCGGGAACATCAGCTTGACGTGGTCGTCGGTGCCGAGGCTGACGAAACCTGCCAGCTCTGGCCCGCCCAAGGTAATTCGGCGCATGCGCGGGGTCAGGTCGACGACCCGCAACACTTGCAGACGACGGCGTTTGATTTCGTGCATGACACGGTGAATGGATTGCGTGATCACTTCAGTCATTCGGCTTTCTCCTGGGCAGCTTGAACGGCGGGGCCGTCGACGATGGCTTTGGCGGTGTCGTTGAGCAGGGCGGCGACGCGCTGGATTTCTTCGGCGCTCCAGCGGCCGTGGTGCAGTTGCAGGGCATGACGCAGGTTATGCACCGCTTCGTGAATTTCCGGCGGCCGATCATGGCCACGCAGTGAGCGTTTGCTCACATCGATGCGCACCCGCACGCCTTCAAGGGCGACGGCTTGCTCGGTCAGCGACTGGCGCCCGGCGTCGGTCACGCTGTAGCGCTTTTTCCCGCCTTCGGCGTCGCCCTGGATCATTTCGCTTTCTTCGAGAAAGGTCAGGGTCGGGTAGATCACACCGGGGCTCGGGCTGTAGGCGCCGTCGAACATGCCTTCGATCTGGCGGATCAAGTCATAGCCGTGGCAGGGCTGTTCGGCAATCAACGCCAGCAACAGCAGTTTCAGGTCGCCGGGGGCGAATACCCGTGGACCGCGACCACCGCGTTCGCGGCCGGGGCGTTTCTCGAAGCCGTCGCGACCGTCGCTGTGTTCGCGGTGGGGGGAATGATGGTCTCTCATTTTTCCTTCTCTCTGTCGTGTTTAGATACAACTTAAGATATATCTTATGGTGAAGGCAAGACCACCCGACCAGCGGACGTCCCCAGGCGCCCCCCCAAAAAAACACGTCAGATCGAAAAAAAAGTGATTTTTAATGCGGGTTAAAAGTGTGAAATTAGTGTTAACTCTCTAATGTTGTGGTTTCGTCCATTGATTGCTGAATATGTAGTATTGGTCTTACAGAAGTCACTTCGTTAGTATCTGCTTCTCATTGCTTATAGCGTGCGGTTTGTAGTCTGTCTCTTACAGTCAAACATTGATTTTGATCTTTTTTCACGTTTTTTCTTTCCGGGGCGATAGCACTTTGGCTACGCGCTTGCAGGAACTTGCCTGCTTACTTTCCAGATAAATTGGTCGATCATCTTTCGGCGTTGAAAGTTCAGCTGAGTAAATAACTGCTCGTGACTGTTTTTACTCATCAGGAACTTTCAACTCTTCGACCATTTAAAAAAACAGGTACTGAAAGATGTTCAAGAAAATCGCGTTCGCTGCACCTTTGGCTGTTCTGGCACTGAGCTCCTCGATGGCGTTTGCTGCAACCGAAGCCAAGCATTCCATCAATATCATTGCTCACGTTCCGACCGATGATTTCTATGCGGTGCCAGTCGATGCGGATCTGGTTAACAAGGACCAGGACATGAGCTACAACCCGTCTACCGGGTTGATGCGCACCGTTGACGGGCACTTCGACGTTCTTCATACCGCCGGCAAGGTCCACGCTCGGCTGGAAAGCGCGCCGAAACTGATCGCCGGCAACAAGACCATCGATCTGAAGGTCGAGCTCAACGGAAAGGAACTCACCACTACGTCCCAGGAAGTCGTGGGTAAAGATGAATCCAATGTGCGTTATCGCGCACCGTTCAAGATCAGCGCCAAAGGCACCAAGTTCGATGCCGGCGACTATACCGGCGTAGTGACCTTGAGCATCGAAGCTGTACCTGCCGCTTAAGTAAGTCTGCGACGCAAAAGCGCTTACTTGCTCAGAGTAACGTTATCGGTCGGCAAACTTTGCGGTTTGTCGACCGAGCTTTGATTTCTCGTAACTAGAGTATTTGTTCATGTTCCCGATGACGCCCATCGCGGCCGCGCTTGCGCTGCTGTTATGCAGCAGTGCATTTGCGGCACCCACTCCCGCTGATAATACGCCGCGAAGTTTGCTGGCCCAGGCCAAAGGCTTGCCGGCCGAGTTCGAGGAGCATTTCTTTGATGTTCCATTGGCGGTTCGGGTCGAGCTCGATCAACAACCGCTGGGCGAGGCGATGATCGTGTTATCCCGGGATGACCGGGTGACGTTGCTCGAATTCACCGACACCAGCGAAAGTCGCATCGGCGCCAGCGAACGCGAGACGTGGGCGGATATCCTCAAACCCGGCGTGGCGCTGGGCACTTGCACCGGCCAATGCCCGGAACAAATGCTGGCGGTTCACTACAACCTGGAAAATTCATTGCTGTCGATCGTCTCCGAAAATGCCGAGCGCGACAGCGAAGCCAAGCGTTTCTACGATCAGCCCGAAGGCGGCAGCAGCGGCCTGATGGTACGTAACCAACTCAATCTCAACGGCGGCCAGGATCAAGACCTGGGCGGTCGTTTCGGCCTGGAGGCAAGCGGCAGCCTGGGCAACTGGAGCCAGACCTTCAACATGCAACTGGCCCGTCTGGGTGGGCCGGACGACAAGACCTATCACGCCGTTCATGAGCTCTACACCCAACGCGAACTGGACGGCAGTTTTTTCCGTCTGGGCTATTTCACGCCCAACTCCGAAGGCCTGACCCGTCAGCCGCGCTCATTCGGCACCAGCCCTGACACCGCCGTGGGCGTGATGTATGGCAGTTCCGACAGCCTGGCGATCGAAAGCCCCAAGCCCAGCGTGTACCCGGTTTATGTCACGGCCAACCGTCAGGGTTCGGTGGAAATCTACCGCGACGGACTGCTGATCAACACCCAGTCAGTCCCGGCTGGTTTGCAAACCCTCGACACCCGGCCGTTGCCCGGCGGCATTTACGAAGTGGAAGTGCGGTTGATCGAAGACGGGCAAATCACCTCGACTACGCAAGAGCTGATCTACAAGCCGAACAACTGGCGCAACCACGATGAGCGCTGGCGCTACAACCTGTTCGCCGGACAAGAAAGCAAACTGCTGAGCAACTGGGATCAGCAGGACAGCGGCGATGCCACGGCGGGCGCTTCGATCAACTATCTGCTGCACCCACGGTTGATTCTCGGCGTATCGGCACGCCAGCTGCAGGACAAACTGCAATACGGCAGTTCCATCGACTGGACCCTCGGCAACAGCACCAGCCTGTACGCCAACCTGTACCAGACCGAAGACCACGGCACCGGCGCCGACCTGCAAGGCCTCTACAACTATGGCTCCGGCAGTCTGGTGATCAGCCACAACCGCAGCTGGCTCGACACTACCAATACTTACGAGACCTTGCCCGACGGCACCCGTGTGCGCCAACGCAACGTGTTCACCGGCCAGACCAGCAACTCGTCGCTGGCGCTGAACCATCGGATCAGCCGCAAGAGTTCGCTCAACGCGAGGGTGTCCCACAGTGAGGGCAATGTCGAAGGCGTGGGCGTCGACCTGGGCTGGACACAACGTACGGAGTTGTTTGGCAGCGATGCCAGTTGGCGGCTGTCACTGTTTGATCGCCCCGGTAGTTACAGCAGCGGCGATGCGCGTAACCGCGGGGTCGACCTGAGTATCAACATGGCGCTCGGCAGTCCGGGGCAGCAGATTTCCGGCAGCATTGGCAGCCGCACGGCTCGTGATGGTGGTCGTGATAACAATGCGTCAATCGGCTACCGCAAAGACTTGCAAGACCACGTGTTGCAGAGCGTCTCGGTGACGGCGCTTACCGATACGTATGGCGTGGGCATGTCGAGCCTGGCGAACTTTCGTACTGACGCTATCAATGGCGACGGGTTCATCCAGCGCTCGTCTTTCAACGACAACTTCACCGGTGGCGTGAACCTCGACAGCACGCTGGTGATCGGTGGCCAGCGCATGGCGTTGACCAGCCAGCATCAAGGGCGAGGCGCGGGAATGATTGTCGACGTCGAGTCCGACATCGACGGTATCGCCTTGCGCGCCGACGACCTCAGTGGCGGCAGCGCAGCACTACGTCCGGGGCGCAATTTCATTCCACTCACGGCATACAAGAACAGTTCGGTGAGCTTCGACTTCGAAGGCAACCACGTACCGGCAGCGACCATCGAACCGGCGCGCACCCGCTACCACCTGAACAAGGGCGGCGTGGAGTACCGCAAGGTGCGGGTGATGAAAACCCTGACCGTGCTCGGCCGTTTAGTTGATCCGCAAGGACGGCCGCTCAAGGGCCACCACGTGATCAATCACGCCAGCCGTGGGGTCAGCGAAGTCGATGGTTTCTTCTCGATGGAAATGAACGCCGGTTCGCCAACTCTGGAGGTGCGTTATGCCGATCAGTTGTTGTGCCAGTTCCGCCTCGATGTCGACCGGCACCGTAGTGAAAACAACGTGTTGATGATCGGTGACTTGCGGTGTTCGCCGGACACGCTGGCGGACGCCACTTACAAGGCTGAGGCGGCGGGATGATCGCGGCCCGTAGTCGAATCAGGCCATCGGAGGTTAAGCATTCATGAACGTTTTACGTTCTTTGGTTTCACGCTGTACAAGGCTGGCAGGCGCTCTGATCACCTGCACAGTGGCGTTACCGGTCAACGCTGAAAACGTGTCGATCACTGCCGTATTCAAGCCGGACTCAGCCTATCCGCATCTCAACAAATTCAAGAACACCACGCCGCCCAGTGGTTATTGCGCCCAACACCCGGAGCAATGCGCAGATAACCAGATGTTCAGTCTGCAAGTGCCGATTCAGTTCGATTCCCGTACACCGATTCTGGCCAACCATGCTTCCCAGCGTCAGGGGGCGATGTTGAAGGCGCCGGCTCGATGGCGCGAGCTGACCGTGTATCACGAAACGACCCGTGAGCCTGAAAGAGTCAGGGTGCGCATCGCTGGCATCGGTTCGAGATACAGGACTGACGATGTGGTGGAGTTGGTGGGCGGGGCGGATGATTACCGGGCTGCGCATAGTGTTTTGTGGGGGTCGAGTTGGGTGAATAGCCCTTCGCCCTGTCTCTACAGCGGTGTGGGCTGGTTCACCACCACCACCTACGGCTTTTTCTGGAAAACCCCGACAGAAGCCGTGTGCGCCAAGCAGGCCAAATTTAATGTGCCCTGGATGCGACTTGAACACCTCGACTTCGCCTACGAACTGGAGACCCCCAACCCCTTGGGCATGTCTTCGGGGCACTACACCGGCTCGTTGAACTACAGCGTCGGCCCCCATGGCGATTTCGATTTCGGCGATGTCATGTTACCCAGCGATTCGGCATTGACCCTGAACTTCAACCTCGACGTGCAACACACGCTCAAGGTTGATATCCCGCCGGGTGGCGAAAAAGTTGAAATGGTTCCGGCCGGTGGCTGGCAAAGCTGGTTGCATGCGGGGCGTAAGCCAGTGCGCCTGTTCCGGGATCAGACTTTCAATATCTCAGCGTCGTCGCGTTTCAAGATGTATTTGGATTGTCAGTTCGGACCTGGAAACTATTGCTATATGAATGACGGAAAGAACATTTTCGTTCCAATTGATGTGAGCGTCAGTTTGCCTGCGGGGTTGATGGACAGCAGTGGTAAACCCGTCAGTCGGCAACCCTTAAAAGTAGGGGAGGAGTATGGCGTTGTGTTTCAGCCAAGCCAGTACGTCGATCGACAGTCTGGGAAATTACATTTTGAATTGCACAAGGATGCGATTGATATCGTGTTCGCACCGAATATGCCCAAACGTTACTCCGGCACTGTCGTTGTTATCTGGGATTCAGAAGTTTAGTGCGCAGACCTGATATGCCACTGAGCAAAGATGTCTTGAACGGTCGAGGTCAGAAGCAATGAAGTATTTTTTGATGTGGGTATGTTGTGTGGTGTTTTCCAGTTCGGTCAGTGCCGGGCCGCAGATCAACGTCGGAACGGTTTACGACTATCTGGACAGCGACAAGAGCACCTACCTCAAGCGCGTGTTCAACAGCGGCGATAGCACCGCGTTCGTCAAGGTCAACATTCTGGAGATCGTTTACGACGCCGATGGCAGCCACCGCGAAATACCCCTTGAAACGCGAGCGGACGGCAGCGGGCGCGATGGCTTGATGGCCAGCCCCGCGCGCCTGATCGTGCCGGCTAAAGGCATGCAAGGCACGCGTTTGCTGCATATGGGAGCGCGTGATGCCGAGCGTTATTTCCGCGTGCGTTTCGTACCGGTGGTGCCGGAAAAAGAAGACGAGTTCGCCGTCTCCAGTGAAGAGCGAGACGCTTACAAAGAGAACCTGTCGGCGGGCGTCAACGTGATGACCGGTTTCGGCACGGTGTTTTTTGTGCGGCCGAAAAACAGTCGTTACGACAGTGTGATCGATGACAGCGCAGGTGTGTACAAACTGCGCAACAACGGCAACACCGTGGTGGTGATCGATGAGTTTCGTAACTGCTCGCTGAAGAACGAAACCGAATGCGAGCCGACCACCAAGCACCACATCCTGGCGGGCAAAACCTTCGAGTTCGAGAAGAAACCCGGTCGCGAGTACCGCTTCAACCTGGTGGAGGGCGCAGCCAAAAAAGCACTGCGCATCGCCAGTCAGTAAGGCCTCCAGCGGCGAGTCGGTTGGGCTGGCTCGCGGCTTATTTTTACGCAACAGGTAGCTGAAATGATCAAGCAATCGACCATCGCTTTGTGGAGCGTGATGGCGCTGACGAGTGCCCAGGTTTTCGCGGCGCGCGAAGAGCATACGTTCGAGGTGTCGGTGGATATTCCGACCTTGGACTTCTACGTGATACCCGCCGAATCGAACTGGATTCATCTCGAACAGACGTTGCCGTGGAACATCAACACCTCGAGGCTGGAGGGGCTGCGCAAGAACTTCGACGTCAAGCACGACACCAGTGCAATCGAGGCACGGCTGGACGCCGAACCCTATTTGTCCAATGGGCGCGATGACCAGAACATCTATTTGCGGGTCAGCTTCAACGGGCAGGAGTTGAGCCACGACCCGAAGCCGCGCGAAGTCGTATCGGCGTCGCAAGCCATGACAGGCGGACGTTTTCCTTTGGAAATACAACCGAAAATTCCGGTCGGCGGCTACAAGCCGGGCACCTACTACGGAAGCGTTCAGCTGATTTTTAATGCCGCGGCGCCAACAGGTATTTGAGGACTTGTGTCAGTGATCAATCTTTCAGGAATATTCACGGCGTCGAAGAGCGTGTTCGCCATTCTGTTTACGCTGTCGGCACTACTGCCACGTTCTGCCGAAGCGTTCAACCAGCAGATCATGGCGGTGTTCAAGCCCAACCCGGCCAACCCGCAATTCAATGAGTTTGAGAACAGAACGCCGATTAGCGGCTTTTGCCTGGACAACCCGCCGCAATGCCGGGCCGAAAATTTGTTCAGTTTGCGTCTGCCCATTCAATCCTTTTCAAATGCGACGATTCAGGGCGGTCATAACAACCCGCGCATGGGGGCGATGTTCAACATCCCGTCGCAATGGCAATCCATCACGGTTACCCATCCCACGGCCCCGTCACAGGAAGTCATGTTTCGAGTAGCGGGCATGGGGGTATCGTACAAGTTGCCAAAACCGGCGCCGGAGTTAACCGACGGGGCCGGGCATGATTTTCTTTGGGAAGGTGGTATCTGGGCCTATGCAGGTACGCCGTGCATCGGTCTGAGGGGCGCCGGGAATGACATCGGCTTCAACAGTTTCTGGCGGCATCCGATCGGCGCCGGTACCTGTGCGAAGCGGGCTATGTTCGATATTCCCCAGCCGTTCAAGTATGAAACCTTTGACATCACCTACGAGCTGAGGACCCCCAACCCCCTGCAAATGGTCACGGGGCAATACACCGGGCAACATGTGTTTCGTGTGGGGCCTGGCCAGGACTTTGACCTGGGCGATGTCATGGTGGCCAATGACGACGTGATCGTCCTGGACTTCCAGCTTGATGTTGAGCATGAGTTGAAAGTCGAGATCCCGCCCGGTGGCAACAAAGTCCACCTGATACCGCCAGGCGGCTGGCAGAGTTGGCTGCACACCGGGCGTAAGCCGACGCGATTGTTCCGTGAGCAGACCTTTAATATCTCGGCATCGTCTCGTTTCAAAATGAGTCTGGAATGTGAGTTCACGGAGTTGTTCAACTGTGCCATTCGCGACCCGGTTTCTCAAAAAGTTGCCGTCGTGCAGGTGAGCGTCAGTCTGCCCAACGGCTTGACGGATCTCGCCGGACAACCTGTCAGCCGGCGGCCATTGCGTATCGGCCTGTCGCCGGATCGCCAGGTGTTCCAACCCGGTTTTTACGTGGATCGAGCCCCTGGCATCCTGCACTTTGAGATGTCGCCGTATTTCGTGAGCGAGATCGTGCAGGCCGGTGTGGCGGCCAGCTATCGCGGGAATATCACGGTGATCTGGGATTCCGAGGTGTGAGGGCAGGGGATTCGGAGTACTCGCAATGCCGTCGTCACCACAAAAAACTGTGGGAGCGAGCCTGCTCGCGATGAGGGCGGCACATCCAACATTAATGCCGCCTGGCGTGCCGCCATCGCGAGCAGGCTCGCTCCCAAAGGGTGTGGGGTTGTCCTTACTTAGCTCGTGAGGTTTCCCGTGCTATTGCCCCGCGCGCCTCAGGGCATCCCGGGTCAATTGCCTCGACAATTCTTTTTCGGCGTCACCCAGATCGGCCAACAACAGGTCATAGTCAGCGTCGCTGATCGGGGCATCGCTGAAGACCAGCGTCTGCGACACTGACAGATCCTTCTGGAGTTCGTCGAGCCGGCTGCGCAGTTCCGCTCGTTGATCAGCCGACGTCGACGCGACCCATTCGCGCTGCGTGTCGCGCAAGGTCTCCAACTGATCGAACAGGTTCTGATAGCGGCGCTTGTTGGTTTCCATGCGCACCGGATAGCGTTCATTCAGGTAGGTTTCCCAAAAGTCCTGCTCGAGCATTCTGTTCACCAGACCATCGCCTTCGCCCAGGGCCAGCACCGTGTCATAGGCTTGATCGATCATGCTGTCAGTGACGCCGGAAACCTGCCGGTAGAGCATGCCTTCCGATTGCCAGGGCAGGCCGAGGCGCTTAGCCAATCCGGTCTGATAAGCCAGATAGACTTCGACCTCGTCAGGGTTGCCGCCACGACTGGCGACGTCGGCCCGTGCGATGTCGTTCACTTGCTCCAGTCGCGCCGAACCTTTGGCCAGGGTCACCAGTTTCTGTTCAAGTTCTGCCCCGTCGATGGAGTACGAGTAGGCCTCGGAGGCGAGCACGTTGATGCCCATGTGGTTGAACAACTGCGCGCCGGCGTCGGCACAATCCACCGGGGCGGCCGCCAGGGTGAACAGTTTCTCCCGCAGGCGGGTATCGACATGCACGGCGTCGAGCATGCGCCAGACGCGTTGCAACAGTTGGTCACGAGCCTGGCCGCCGGCTCGGCCGTCGGCTGAGTCTTTGGTGCCGAGCAATACGGCCATGAACCGCTGGGCCTGGGGTTCATCGATCAGGTCTGACCAAATGTTGGCCCTCTCGATACCCCAGCCAGGCACGTTGTTCCAGTGGTCAACGCTGTAGTTCGAACTGATCACCAAGTCTGTCTGGCTATTGAAAGGAACGATGGGCTCCGGGGGCAGGGCCATCGAACGACGAATTTCCTGGTAGCGCACTTGGTTCAGTTCCGACAGTTTGCCAACATCCACCCGGGAGCGCGCCACCGTCCAGGCCTGCAGTGAGCCTGGGACCACTTCCGGAATCAGACTGATCGGATTGTCCCGAAGGTCCAGCAGAAAACCTCGGGGCCTGGGTTTACTCAGAACGCCTTCGGGCCAGGTGGTGATCACGGTGGCCCGTAGTCCCACCACTTTCAGGCGTGGCATGCGTGAGATGTCTACGACGCGGCCCAACGGATTTTCATCGAGGCGCAGGATTTCCAGATAGGTTAAGTGCTTCAGTCGTTCGACAGCAGGGGCGTCCAACACGATCTCGTTGTCGCTCAAACGCAGGCGTTCCAGCCGGTGCATGGCGCCAATCCTTTCCGGCAAGGTCGTCAGCGCGCATTTTCTGGCGCTCAGTTCGCGAAGATTGGGGAAATCTTTCAACAAGCCGTTCGCCCTGCCCGAAAAACGCATGTTGTCGAGTTTCAGGATCGTGACCTTGTCCAGAAACCTTTTTAGCTGCGGTCGTTCCGGCCACCCGGATTCCAGGTCCAGTGGCAGCAGATCCTCTGACAGGTCGAGCGCATAGCCGTGCAAATCGGTACGGCTACCGAGCTTAGTGTTTTTTCGCTCAAAACAGTCGAGCAAGCGCTGGGCAACGTGTAGCCGGACACCGCGCAAAGGAAGCGGATTATCGGCATCCAACCCGGCGGACTGGATTTCCCAGAGTTCGACGAGCTTGCGCAGTTGTTCGAGATCGTTTTCTTGTTCCTCCAGAAGCTTCATTGGTTCGCCCTGTTCGATCAGGGCATTCGCGAGCGTGTCAACCTCGGCCTCGCTGAAGTGAGGATGAAGATCCTGAATGCGCTCGTGCAGTGTTTTTCCTTCCTTGCTGAGTCCGCCTCCACGAACCAGTAACATCGTTTCATGCTCGGCAACCGCGCGAACAGGTGGCGTGGCAAGCACTGTTCGACGCTCACTGGGTGGAGCTGACTTGGCAATCACCCATTGCCTGAACCACTCGCCATTCCCCGGCCTGTAGCCCAACGCATTTCGTCCGTTCCTTTGCGTGGCATGGATCAGGGCTTCGAAAAAACCATCCGGCTCATGAATCGGCTGATCCATACCATCACGCACCTCATATTTCCCTGTATCGTCCCGAATCAATACCCGCACCTGCGTCGCATCTTCGGGTCCGGCGCTGCAACGCAGTTCGCCATCGAATGCACCCTGACGGATTTCCAGGCGCAGGTTGCCGAAGGTGTCGGTGTTGATACGCAATGCGCCCAAGGTCAGGCGCTCGGTGTCGATGTTGCTCAAGGCATCGTTGTACAGACCTTGGGCCGCACGGACTGATTGCACCTCGAACTGAAGCTCTCGCGCCTGGGTTTTGAGACGTAAGGGGAGTCGAAGTTTTCGCGAAATATATTGATGCTCCGAGGGTGTTGCGCCAGCCATGATGTTTTCCATAACTCGGGCAGGGAGTTCAGGGAAATCGCTGAACAGTAAGGTGATTTCCGGGGACAGCGCGACCGGGGTGATTTCCGCTGTGCCGAGACGTTGCAGGGTGTCGGTCAGCAGCACCGGAGGAGGGGTATTCTCGACATGCACCCGGCGCAATTCGGCGTCTTGGGTGCCACTGATCTGACGAACCTGTTCGAGCTGTCGGTCGCTGAAACCATCGGTGGTGTGGCCGATGCGCCTCATCAATGTCGAGCCTTCCCACTCCCGCGGGTTTTCCGTTTCGCTGACCCAGGCGCCCTGGCCGTTGTGTCGCAGGCTCGGCGCATAGGCATCGGCACGCTGTGGATGCTGGATGCGGTACTGCCCGGTGGCGGCGTCTTCTGTCACTTTGAAATGCTGGTTTTCCAGTCGCAGAATGGGTTGGCCCTGATGCTGGTAAATACCGAGTTCGTTGGGCCTGGCGTCGGCTGGCAGGGTAAGGCCCGGCTGTTGGTACGGCGTCAGGTCGGGGTTCCACAAATGTGTTCGGCCATCGGCCAATTGCACCGGTATCAAGCCTTCGAAAAATGGCGACAGCTTCGCTACTGCGGCGCTGCCCAGCGAAGCTCCCGCCGCGAAAATGCCCAACTGCACGATACTTTCCAGCACGCCGATCGCCTGTGCGCCCGCTTCGAGCAAATGGCCTTCGGCAAGGTCGACAATCCCCTCGACCACCTCGTCGGTCACTTGATACGCGGTAAACGCCAGCATCAACACACCCAGTTCGGGCACGAACGGAATCGCCACCAGCAAGGCAATATTGAAGATGTCCGAGAGCATTTTTTCCAGGTTGTCCCACCAGGCCCAACGGGCCATGCGGTCGGCGTATTCGGTGGAAATGGCTATTTCCCGGGCGTCGTTGAGAATCTTGTTGAGTTTTTGCTGGTAGAGGTAGAGCCACAGGTCACCGGTAAAGCGGGTCTCACGGTCGTCCTGAATCCTCGATATACGGAATTGCAGGTTGGGGTTATCCACAGGTGTTTCGCGCCAGCTCGGCAAGTCTGTGCCCGGTGGTACCGGTTGCCATTTCACCTGGGTAAGACGGTCATTGAGCCGCGCAAAAAAATAGCCTCGTTGTTGATGGGGCACGAATTGGCTGAAGAACCGTTGATACGAAGCGTCGGGTTGGTTGTCGCGCAGTTGGCGAGTCAGCTCGGCCATGAGCTCCAGTGACGACGGGTACTGCTTGAGTGGGTGCTCCGGGTCATGGGGAACGTAGGCAATCACCGGGAGGGGGCGAGTGGCGGTGGTGAAGTCTGCGCTGATCAGGACAATGCCCGTCAGGGGCGTGTCCATCATTGCCAGGTTGTAATAGCTGACGACCTGACCGTTCCAGCGTACTTGGACGCGATCTTCGAGCATCCCCTGAACGGCATCGAAAGCATGCTGGTCGATGTCTTTTTTTTGCAGGGCCATATGCGCTGAAACACGTAGTGCCTGCTTCTGGCTTTCAACAACCTTGATGCGCAGGTAATTACTGGCCACGGGATTTTGCGAAAGCAAAAACTTTTTCAGGTGCTGCTGATAGCGAGCCCCGATGTCCAGTTCACGGCACAACGACTTGAACTGATTGATGCTGATTTTGTGCTTGAGATGTTTCACGTCGAAGTGCCCGCGGAAATCGGGGCGGGTGATGAACCCGGAGTCAGCCGTGAATGCTTCGTCATGTGAAAAGTTATGCAACGCGGCATCGAGCAAGGAAACCGTTCGGCTCTGCGTCCCCTTGGCGAAATCATGCACCCACCACGAGGTTTTGACGGGCATGTACAGCCGCAACCAGGTGTCTTCGACGTCATCGTCGACACCGTACTGGTCTTTCAGCGCCTTTTGCAGCAAGGGCTTGGCGAAGGTGTAGACATCCTGCAATTCGCTCAACGCCTTATCGACGTCGTTCTGCGCGGTCCAGGCCAGTTGCATCTGTTTTTTCAGTTGTTGGTGGGTGGTCGCTGGAGCGCTGCGGTGCCAGTCGGGCAACGTCAGCGGGACGCTTTTCAACGCTTTGACCCGTGACGGCGAGGCGGTCAGCAGCCAGGAAGGGATGGCCTTTTTGACCAACTCATAATGAACACTTTTATCGGCAGACTGCTCTGGCCGATGAAGCGTCAGGGGAGGATTGGGCATGGTTCGATCGTCCATTGATCAAGAGTGGAGCACCCAGACTAGGGACGCGCCTTGCCCAAAAAAAGCTCAAAAATGTGTTTGAAAGGCAGCGTGTTTCGCCTCGAACCTCGCAAAATTCGAAGGTGAAAAATACATAGTTACCGCCACTCTCCATTAACGTTCAGCAGCCGCCAAAGTAGGTTGGCACATCGTGTGAGTACCCGGTTGCAGGTACGGCGTCAGAATCGGCGCCATGCCCTTGAGCACCTGCACCGGCAGCGCCGAGGTGAAGGTGAAATTCTCGGCCGAGCGACCCGGCACGAAAGCGGTCAGGGTGCCGAAATGGTTATCGCCGATGTAGAACACGAACGTCGCCGTGCGGTTGAGCGACTTGGAGCTCAGAATCCGTCCGCCGGAACCGACGGCTTCGATGCGGTTGTCGCCCGTACCGGTCTTGCCGCCCATGGCCAGCGGGGTGCCGTCCGGCAGTTTGAAGCTGCCGGCCACGCGCTTGGCGGTCCCGGCATCAACCACTTGTGACAGGGCTTCGCGCATGGCGGTAGCCACTTCGGAAGGCATCACCCGTTTACCGGCATCCGGGTCATTGTTCAACTTGGTTTCATAAGGCGTATTCGCCGCAAAATGCAAACTGTCGATGCGCAAGGTCGGCATCCGCACACCATCGTTGAGGATGGTCCCGATCAATTCGGCCAATGCCGCCGGGCGGTCGCCGGAGCTGCCAATGGCGGTCGCCAGCGATGGCACCAAATGGTCGAACGGATAGCCGACTTTCTGCCAGCGCTGGTGAATATCGAGGAACGCTTCGATTTCCAGGATGGTGCGAATACGGCTATCACGGGCGCCCTTGTGTCGACTTTTGAACAGCCAGCTGTAAACCTCCTGGCGCTCGAACTGACTGGCCTTGACGATATCCTTGAACGTGGCGTCCGGATGCTTGAGCAGGTAACCCATCATCCACAGGTCCAGCGGGTGGACCTTGGCGATGAAGCCTTGGTCAGGCAGGTCGTATGCGCCGGGGCCGTAACTTTCGTAGAGCCGTTTCAGGCGTTCGTCCGTGAGTTTCTCGGTGAGTTTTTCGTTGGTCAGGTGCGAGCGCACGAACGTGTTGAAGCTCTCCTGACTGGCGTGCGGCAGCAGGTAACGGTGCACGGCGGCCATGCGGATCGGCGTCGGGCGCATGCTGTCGAGGAAGGTTTCAAGGCGCGCCTGGGTGTCCTTGTTCTTGTACTTTTTCCAGAACTTGAGCAGGAACGAAGTGCCTTCGCGATCGGCGAACGAGGCCAGGTATTCCTGACGCCTTGGGTCGCGGTCGTCCTTGAGCAGTTCAGAGCTGTTGTTGGGGCCGGAATAGGTGGTGTAGCGCACCAGGTCGCGCATCAGGCGGATGAACGGCAAGTTGATCGACTCACGCAGAGAGTCGCGCAAGGTGGGATTGCGACCGTTGTCTTCCTTGCGGAAGTTATGGAACGTGTGCAACCCGCCACCGGTGAAAAACGCTTCACCGGGGCTGGCCGAGTATTTGCGGTCCAGCGCAGCACCGAGCAGGGGCGGCAGGCTGCGGTCTTTGTTCTCGATCAAGTAATCGACGACCCAGCGGCTCAGGCGATCCTGTTCCGGCACCTCGAGTTTCTTCAGTTCCGGGATGCTCAGGGCGGCATATTTATCGTGAATCTCGGCAATGATCTGCAGGTAAGTGGTCAGCACGCGCATCTTCGCGGTGGAGCCCAGTTCCAGTTTGCTGCCTTCATTGATGTCGAACGGCTGGTCGGTGCTGTCGGTCTGCACCCGCACCCTCGAACCATCCGGGGTCAACTCGAACAAGGTAAAGCTGTAGCGCACCTGGGTGGTGCTGGTGGGGGTCAACAGGCGTTCGCCGAGCAGGCCGATTTCTGCGGCATAGGCCGGGTCGGCGAGTTTTTTCAGGTACGCCGTGGCCTGGGTTTGCAGGTCGCCTTGCAGGGTGCTGGTGGCCGAGAGATCGAGACGGTCGAGGTCGTACAACGGCCGATTGAGCAAACCGCCCAAGCGGCTGCGCGCGACGCTGATGCCCTTGTTGGTT
Organism: Pseudomonas sp. GL-RE-29; assembly: GCF_019947275.1. NCBI lineage: Bacteria > Pseudomonadati > Pseudomonadota > Gammaproteobacteria > Pseudomonadales > Pseudomonadaceae > Pseudomonas > Pseudomonas sp. GL-RE-29. The sequence goes on along the minus strand of NZ_JAGYGD010000010.1, from coordinate 152,284 downwards.
TCGATCGGTTGAATGGTCGGTTGAGTGGCCCAGTCGCGGTACGTCACCTTGCTGGCCAACGCAGCGGCGGCGAACGGTGCATCGATCACGCCATTCTGCGCCAACAGGCGAATGTGGCTGTCGGTGAGTTCGGCCAATTCATCGCGGCCCTTGGTCAGGTAATGGGAAGGGCGGCGCTGAGCGATCATCAACGACAGCATCTCACGCAGGGCCAGGCCTTTGTCCGCAAGGCTTTTTGGATCCGTGGCGTCGCTCGCCAGCGTCGTGTTGGCCTGATTGAAATCGGCGCCGTACCACACGCGCAAACCTTCGGCCATGCCATGCACTTCACCGTGGCCGGGCACGGCCGACAGCGGAACGCTGTTGAGGTAATCGCGCACCACGTTCTGCCGGGCCTTGAGTGTTTCCGGCCCGTCCTGATAGGCCCGCACGCTGGCGGAAATCATCTGGCGGATCTTTTCCCCGCCCGACACGGTCAAGCCATCGGGCGAGTGCCGGTACTTCTCAAGTTGCGTCGCCAGGGTACTGCCGCCCGCCGATTGGCCGGGCAGGTGCAGCAGTTTGGCGACTTGCGTATAGGCTGCCATGCCGAACCGCGGCCAGTCCACGGCAGGGTTGGCCAAGGGTTGGCGAGGGTCGAGCAAAAAGCGGTTTTCGATGAACAGCAAACTGCTGACCACCACCGGCGGAATCGCCTCGAAGCTGGCATAGAGCTGTTGCGGATATTTGAACTGGTACAACGGCGCCGCGCGGCAATCGGTGATCGACAACCCGGCCTGGATTTTCTCCGAGTAGGGCACGAAAAAGCCCTTGTCGGTGTAGCTCATCAGCGCCGGAGAAAAGCGGGTTTGTTCAGAAATCACGTAATCGCGCTTGATCAGCCGTGGCAGAAAGTCACCCAGCGAGCTGTAGCCCAGACGCAGGTCGAACGGGCCGGCGCCAGGATAGCGAATCGAGTCGCTGGGACCGGAGTGCAGTTCATAGCTCAGGGTTTTGGCGAACTTGCTGGCTTCGCGGGCTTGAAACCTCGATGTGCGCATTTCCTTGGACGCCGCCAGCCCCACGACAATCGCAATGATCACCAGCAGCAACCAAAACGCCTTCCACCCGTGCTTGACGCGAGTGCGACGGGGTTTTTCAGGTGTAGGCGCTTCATCCACTCGTTCAGTCGGGACCACGGTTTTACTCGAATCGGTTTGCCATAAAGCGCCCATAGTCGACTGATCCATTCACGCAGATTGATCGGACTTGTCTGAAGCTTAGACGGTGGTTGGCGTTGGTGAAAAAATTGTGAGGATTCAAAAGGGTGATTTGGGGTATCGGTTTGTGTACATATCCATTTCTGCGGTAACGGCCGCTTAAAGATCGCAGCCTTCGGCAGCTCCTACAGTAAATCGTGCGCAAAGGGGAACATGTGTTCGCGCATCGAAACGGCATCCGAAACCACCGATTTAGAGCCATCGCAAGCAAAAATAAGACCTACGTCGGGGCATGACGACGCACCAATACCGTGCAATACTCGCCACCGCTTCAAAAGCGAAAAATCCTACAAAACCCAGACAATCCATCTCCGCGAGTAGCGGTTTTACCGGGATTTACGCCTGATTTTTGTGATTTATAGAGTGAAAAACTCTGACGCGAGCTTTTTATACTGCACGCCCCGCTGATCTTGCAGGTTTTACCCGGCAAGACGGTCCCGCCCACGAAGCAGGCCCGGTTTCGCGAAGCACTGGCTTATCGGTCGGCACTTCGACACTCGGTGGTCATATCCAATAACAAGACGAGGTTGTACCCCCATGTCCGTAGGCAATCATCTGCCCCACGGCGAAACCGCTCAGGGCGGTCCGCTCAAACGCGAACTCGGCGAACGGCATATACGCTTGATGGCACTCGGTGCCTGTATCGGCGTCGGTCTGTTTCTCGGTTCGGCCAAGGCCATTGAAATGGCGGGGCCGGCGATCATGCTGTCCTACATCATCGGCGGTCTGGCGATCCTGGTGATCATGCGCGCCCTCGGCGAAATGGCCGTGCACAACCCGGTGGCCGGCTCGTTCAGCCGTTATGCCCAAGACTACCTCGGCCCGCTGGCGGGCTTCCTGACCGGCTGGAACTACTGGTTCCTGTGGCTGGTGACCTGTGTCGCCGAAATCACCGCCGTGGCGGTGTATATGGGCGTCTGGTTCCCCGATGTGCCGCGCTGGATCTGGGCGCTGTCGGCATTGGTCAGCATGGGCACCATCAACCTGATCGCCGTGAAGGCGTTCGGTGAATTCGAATTCTGGTTCGCCCTGATCAAGATCGTCACCATCATCGCCATGGTGCTCGGCGGTGTCGGCATCATCGCTTTCGGTTTCGGCAACGACGGCGTGGCCCTGGGCATTTCCAATCTCTGGACCCACGGCGGCTTCATGCCCAACGGCATGCAAGGCGTGTTGATGTCGCTGCAAATGGTCATGTTCGCCTACCTCGGTGTCGAGATGATCGGCCTGACCGCCGGTGAAGCGAAGAACCCGCAGAAGACCATTCCTGATGCGATCGGCTCGGTGTTCTGGCGGATTCTGTTGTTCTACGTGGGTGCGTTGTTCGTGATCCTGTCGATCTACCCATGGAACGAAATCGGCACCCAGGGCAGCCCGTTCGTGATGACGTTCGAGCGTCTGGGCATCAAGACGGCCGCCGGTATCATCAACTTCGTGGTGATTACAGCGGCGCTGTCGTCCTGCAACGGCGGCATTTTCAGCACCGGGCGCATGCTCTACAGCCTGGCGCAGAATGGTCAGGCGCCGGCCGGTTTCGCCAAGACCTCGAGCAACGGTGTGCCGCGCCGCGCGTTGCTGTTGTCGATGGGCGCCTTGTTGCTGGGCGTGTTGCTCAACTACCTGGTGCCGGAAAAAGTCTTCGTCTGGGTGACCGCGATTGCCACCTTCGGCGCGATCTGGACCTGGGTGATGATCCTGCTGGCCCAGCTCAAGTTCCGCAAAGGCCTGAGCGCCAGCGAACGTGCCGGCCTGAAATACCGCATGTGGCTGTACCCGGTCAGTTCGTATCTGGCGCTGGCGTTCCTGGTGCTGGTGGTCGGCCTGATGGCCTACTTCCCGGATACCCGCGTGGCGCTGTATGTCGGCCCGGCGTTCCTGGTGCTGCTGACGGTGTTGTTCTATGTGTTCAAGCTGCAACCGACCAATGTGACGCAGGGTGCGGTGCATTCGGCGTCGTAAGTCTTAACGCCTGAAACGAGAAAGCCCCGGTCCATTTGGCCGGGGCTTTTTCATGTGACCCTTGTGGCGAGCGAGCTTGCTCGCGCTGGACTGCGCAGCAGTCCCGTTTTTGGGGCCGCTTCGCGACCCAGCGGGAGCAAGCTCCCTCGCCACAAAAGCGCTCAGGCGGGCGCGACTTGAGGCGAACGATTCAAACGCTTGTTGAACTCCAGCCAAACTGCCAGCAATGCCATCACCCCAGCCCCCACCAACGCCGTAAACACCTGCATGGCGAACGCATCGTCGGTCAGCGCATTGATCATGTCCGCCAGTGGCGCGAGCAAAACGCCGAGGCAGAAGATCTCCAGGGAAAAACGCCCCATGCGACAGCTTTGCTGCGCCAGCCAGTTTTGCGTCCAGCCAGTATCGGGCAGCAGTTTCGCGGTGACGTAGGCCAATGCCAGGAAGTGAATCAGGCGCACGGGCGAAAGGTCGGTTTTGCTGATCGGGTACAGCCATTCGCTCAGGCTGGCCGGCATCAGTGCGTCGTGAATGTGCGGCCAACGCCACGCGACGGTAATCACCCCGGCCATCACCACATACAGCGCCGCACCGACAAACAATGGCTGGCGCATCAGTGGACGGGTTTCCGGCAATCGCGGCCGCTGACTGTGAATCGCCGCCGCACCACCGAGTATAAATAGCAGCTGCCAGGCCACGGGGTTGAAGTACCACACGCCGTCCTTGATCGCGGCCAGGTTCCAGCCAAACAACGGCACGGTCAGGTACAGCGCAAAGGACACCGCCACCACCGCCCAGGCCTTGCGCACCAGCATCGGCAACACCAGCGGCAAGCCCGCCAGCAGCACGATATACAGCGGCAGCGGGTCCATCAGGTTTGGCTTGAAGCGCAGCAGCAGCTCATCGATCAAGGCCTGCTGTGGGTCGCTGATGAAATGGTGCATGCCCATTTCTTCCACCAGATCGCGGGTTTCCACGTGGCTGTTGGCGAAGAACACAATGCCCATCAGCATCGCCAGCAGGAAGATATGCACCACGTACAGCACCCAGGCGCGCCGGAGGATTTTCACGCAGGCAATCAGAAAGCCTTCTCGCGCAAGGATTTTGCCGTAGGCCAACACGGCGGCATATCCGGCCAGGAACACGAAGATTTCGGCCGCATCGCTGAAGCCGAAGTTACGCAGGGTGATTTGACCCAGCGGGTTGTGGGGCACGTGATCCCAGAAAATGAAGATCAGTGCCAGGCCACGAAAAAAGTCGATCCGGTGATCGCGCGCTAACGTCATGACGGCAGGCTCGTAAACGGTTGTTGAACAAAGGAGTCGTCGACAGCGCAAAAAGTGGCGCGCCGCTCATCGGCGGCGCGCAGGGTGGCCCGATTCGCCGGCAATTGCAAAGTCGGGATATTACGGAATGTCTCCTTGCATTGTCCTCGCGCTCAACCGCTGGTCTGAAAGGCCGGTGATTCTGCGATTTCTGACAGTAGACAAGCTCAAATACATATGGGAAAAGCCGCGTTGTAACCCGGGAGCTTCAGCATGAGGCGGTTGTGGAAAGGGTTGTCCAGTTACACGGTGATCGGGGTCGCCAACACCCTTATTCACTGGCAGATTTTTTTCCTGCTGAGTGTGGCGGCGGGTTGGCGTCAGGCTGTCAGCAACCTGGCAGCCTTCTGCGTCGCAGCCTCGTTTTCCTTCTATATGAATGCGCTGTACACGTTTGACGGTAAGTTGTCGGTCGGCGGGTATTTGCTGTTCATGGCGGCGATGGGGGCGCTGAGTTATGGCGTCGGCTATCTGGGCGACGTATGGCGCCTGCATGGTTTGCTGACCGTTGCGCTGTTTTCGGCGTTGAGCCTGGTGCTCGGCTTTCTGTTTTCCAAATACGTGGTGTTTCGCGAGCGTGACGCATGAAAGTCTCGCTGATCGTTCCGGTGTTCAACGAAGAACAGGCGGTCGAGCTGTTTTATCGGGCTGTGCGACGTGAGTTGACGCTCGATGGCGTCGAATTCGAAATCGTCTTCATCAACGACGGCAGCACCGACCGCACGGCCGATCAAGTCACTGCGCTGGCGCAGGCAGACGAGCTGGTCACGCTGATCAATTTTTCGCGCAACTTCGGCAAGGAACCCGCGCTGTTCGCCGGCCTGGAATACGCCACTGGCGACGCTGTGATTCCGATGGATGTCGACCTGCAAGACCCGATCAACGTCATCCCCCTGTTGATCGAACAATGGCAAAAAGGCGCCGACGTGGTGTTGGCCAAGCGCCGCAACCGTAGTGCCGACGGTTATTTGAAACGCCACAGTGCGGCGCTGTTTTATCACCTGTTGAATCGAATTTCCTATACACGGATCGAGGAAAACGTCGGGGATTTTCGCCTGATGGATCGCAAGGTGGTGGATGTGATTCGCGCGTTGCCCGAGCATCAGTTGTTCATGAAAGGCGTGCTGTCGTGGGCCGGTTTCAACAGCGTGGTGGTGGAGTACGAACGGGCCAGGCGGGTCGCGGGGAGCAGCAAGTTCAACGGCTGGAAACTGTGGAACCTGGCGCTCGAAGGTGTGACTTCGTTCAGCACGGTGCCCCTGCGTTTATGGACGTACGTCGGCGGGTGTGTGTCGATCTTCGCCGTGTTGTATGCGGTGTACATGGTGCTGGACAAAGTCTTCTTTGGTAACAGCGTGCCCGGTTATCCGTCGTTGATGACCGCCATTCTGTTTCTCGGCGGCGTGCAACTGATCGGCATCGGCATCCTCGGCGAGTACATCGGGCGTATCTATATTGAAGCCAAGCACCGCCCGCGCTATGTGGTCAAAGACATCGTCGGCGGCAAAGCCCGGCACGAGCTTTAGCATGGGGCGGTTCAGCGATTTCTTCATCAAGGAGCTCGGGCGCCGTCAGGTCTGGTTGTTTTTCCTGCCGGCGACCCTGGTGTATGTCCTGCCGCTGATCCTCGCGGACTATCCCTACATCGATGACAACTGGCGCTCGCTGTCGGCCGGCATGGCTTGGGCCAAGGAAGGGCGGTTGTTCGCCGAGCTGTTCTACAACGCACTGACCTTCAGTAATGCCGCGCCGGACATCTTTCCATTGCCGTTGTTGATCGCCACTTTAGCGATGTCCTGGGCACTGGCCAGCCTGACCTTTCATTACTTCCGTGAGCCCACCATCGCTTGTTGCCTGGTGCTGTTGCCGCTCTGGTACAACCCGTTCTTCCTGCAAAACCTGTCGTATCAATACGACGGTCCCGTCATAACCCTGAGTGTGGTGGCGGTGATCTATGCGATCACCTTTCGTCACCCTTCGCGCAGCGTGCAATGGCTGGTGCCGGCGTTCCTGATAGCGCTGGCGCTGGGGCTTTATCAGGTCAGCATCAATGTGTTTCTGGGCCTGTGTTGTCTGGACTTGCTCAGGGCCGCCAATGACAAAGCGCCCTGGCCGCAGTGGGGCGTTTTGATCGGAAGGAGAATCGCGCAGATCGTGCTGGGCTGGTTGATTTACTGCGTCACGGCCTATCCGTTCATGGGCGAGGGCCGCACGCTGTTGCTGGATTGGTCGGCGCAGCCTTGGCTGCAAATCGACATCAACCTTGCGCGAGTGCTGGAGAAAATCGTGCTGTTGTTTCACGGCGGATTCGCTTGGGTGTTTGCCGGGTTGTTGCTATGCGCCATTGTGGGTGCTGTTCGCTTGGGTTTAAACGTCGTTAAGCACAAGGATGGTCGGGCGAAGCAATGGTTGATCGGCCTGATGTGCCTGCTGACAGTGCCGGTGGTGATGCTGTTGGTGTCTGGTGTCGCGTTGTTTTTCCGCGACTTCAACGAAGGCGCCAGAACCTTGATGGGATTTGCGGTGCTGCTGGTGCTGCTGTTCTATTTGAGCTATCTGGCACTGGCACCGCTGCATGAACGACTGCCGCTGCTGTTGCTGGTACCGCTGCTGGCGATGCTGTCGCTGTCGTTTGCTTACGGGCGCGTGCTGACGGTGCAGAAAACCTTCGCGACCAGCGCGTTGTTCAGCCTTGAACGCGACATTACCAGCCATCAAGCACTGCGCGAGGCCAAGCGCATTTACCTGTCGGTGACCTATTCCGATCACTGGCTGGTGGGGGCGGCGGGGTCGTTCAAGCAGATGCCGGTGTTGCACTATCTGTTGAACATCGACTTCTACATGCTGGCCGAAAACCTGCCCAAGGTGGGCATCACCAATGTCGTCGCGGAGAAGGAGCGGCGCAATGCGACGCGGGTGGGTTATCAGCAATATCCGGCGTTGGTGGAGAACCAGTTCTACCGGATTTATCTGATTGGCGATTACGGTTTTATCGTCATCAAGGAACCCGCCCCGATCAAAGCACTGCGTTGGTGAAGATCAAAAGATCGCAGCCTGCGATGCGATCCATGTAGGAGCTGCCGCAGGCTGCGATCTCTTGATCTTTGATCAGGCCGCCGCGATTTCGTTGGGCTCAAAACTGTCGGCCCGCGCCATCTGCCACATCCGTGAGTAGAACTCGCCATTCACTTCACCGGTCAGCAACTCACCCGGTTTCAGGAACACATGCAGCTGCGAGAACAGCTTGATTTCGGTCGCCGACATCCGTCGCACCAAATGCTTGGCCGACAACTGCGACGGATGTTCGAGGCCGGCGGCGGCGAGCATCTCCGCCAGGCCTTTCAGGGTGTTGCGGTGGAAGTTGTAGACGCGCTGAGCCTTGTCCGGCACCACCAGCGCGCGCTGGCGCAGGGTGTCCTGGGTGGCGACGCCGGTCGGGCATTTGTTGGTGTGGCAGCTTTGCGACTGGATGCAGCCGATGGCGAACATGAAGCCGCGCGCCGAGTTGGCCCAGTCGGCGCCGATAGCCAGGACACTGGCGATGTCGAAGGCACTGACAATCTTGCCGCTGGCGCCGAGTTTGATCTTGTCTCGCAGGTTCAGCCCAATCAGCGTGTTGTGCACAAACAGCAGACCTTCGCGCATCGGCACGCCGATGTGATCGGTGAACTCCACGGGTGCCGCGCCGGTGCCGCCTTCCTTGCCGTCGACCACGATGAAGTCAGGGAGGATGCCGGTTTCCAGCATGGCTTTGGCGATGCCCATGAATTCCCACGGATGACCGAGGCAGAACTTGAAACCCACCGGTTTGCCGCCGGACAGCTCACGCAGCTGCTGGATGAAATGCATCAGTTCAATCGGCGTGGAAAACGCGCTGTGGCGTGACGGCGAGATGCAGTCTTCGCCCATCAAAATGCCGCGGGTGTCGGCGATTTCCTGAGTCACTTTGTGCTTGGGCAGAATACCGCCATGACCGGGTTTGGCGCCTTGCGACATCTTGATTTCGATCATCCGCACTTGCGGCGTCCGGGCTTGCGCGGCGAAGCGTTCCGGGTCGAAACGGCCGTCGCTGGTGCGGCAACCAAAATAGCCGCTGCCCAGTTCCCAGGTCAGGTCGCCACCGTGTTCGCGGTGATAGGCGCTGATGCTGCCTTCGCCGGTGTCATGGGCGAAGTTGCCAAGTTTGGCGCCCTGGTTCAATGCGCGAATGGCGTTGGCGCTGAGCGAGCCGAAGCTCATGGCCGAGATGTTGAACACCGAGGCTGAATAGGGCTGAGCGCATTGCGGGCCGCCGACCGTCACGCGGAAACCGCTAGGGTCGCTCAATGGCGCCGGGCGCATGGAATGACCGATAAATTCGAAGCCCGACTGATACACGTCGATGAGCGTGCCGAACGGTTTGTCGGCGCTTTCGTTCTTGGCCCGGGAGTAGACCAGCGAACGCTGGGCGCGGGAGAAGGGCAGGGCGTCGCTGTCGGATTCGAGCAGGTACTGGCGGATTTCCGGGCGGATGGCCTCGACCAGATAGCGGATGTTGCCCAGGATCGGGTAGTTGCGCCGCACCGCGTGGGGGCTTTGCAGCAGATCGAAAATGCCGATCAGGCTCAGAACGCCGGTGACGGCGGTGATCGGCCAGAGCCAGTCGTGTTCGAGGAAGGGCAGGCTGGCGAGGGTGAAAATTACGCAGACGGCAAAGAAGGCGTAGCGGCTCAGGAGGGACAGGCTCATACGGTTTCCTTGGGTTCGGACTCAATGGTTCGGTGCAGATAGCTTTTGTGGCGAGGGAGCTTGCTCCCGCTCGGTTGCGAAGCAGCCGCGAAACCTGCGGGCGGATTTTGCCTGACTGAACGCGGTGCTTGTTGTGGGACCGCTTCGCGGTCCAGCGGGAGCAAGCTCCCTCGCCACAGGCACAATGTGCGGTCGCCTTCGAGCTGACAATTAAACTGGATTTTGTCGGCCACGACATTCACACGAAAGTATCGTTGATAGTACACGGTGAGAATGAAATGTCCGGTGGCTCGATAACCTGCGAGGCTGCTCCTGCACACCGCGGTTTTGATCATCCGCGAAAGACATGTGATCCTTGCAGCCTTTGAGTCCAAGGCCTTTTGTTTATGTCGTCACTTATCCACATCGCCGCCGCCCTGCTGATCGGTCCCGACGGCCGAACCCTGCTGGTGCGCAAGCGCGGCACCACGGCCTTCATGCAACCGGGCGGCAAGATCGAAGCCCATGAGCAACCGGTGCATGCCCTGGCCCGAGAACTGGAAGAAGAGTTGGGACTGGTTATCGACCCGGCGCACGCCACCTTCCTTGGCCAGTTCTCGGCCCCCGCCGCCAACGAACCGGGTTTTGTCGTACAGGCCGAAATCTTTCTGCTGACCATTGATGCAGACGTCACCCCGGCAGCCGAGATCGAAGAAGTGCTCTGGATCGACCCGGCCACCGACGGCGATGTCACGCTGGCGCCATTGACACGCGACCTGATCCTGCCGTTTTATCGAGCTTCGCTGACCGCGACCGCCTGATCATTCACGCAAAGGACCCGCCATGATCCCGCTTCAAGACTTGCTGATTTTCGCCGCTGCCGCGTTGCTGATGGTCCTGACGCCGGGGCCGAACATGATCTACCTGATCTCCCGTTCGATTTGCCAGGGGCGCAAGGCTGGCGTGACGTCGTTGCTCGGTGTGGTCGCGGGTTTTTTCGTCCACCTGTTCGCCGCGGCGGCCGGTTTGACCGCGGTGTTCCTTGCGGTGCCGATGGCCTATGAAGTGTTGAAGTGGGCCGGTGCGCTGTATCTTTTGTGGCTGGCCTGGCAGGCGGTGAAACCCGGGGCGCGTTCGCCGTTCGAAGCCCAGCAGTTGCCGCCGGATTCGTCACGCAAACTGATCACCATGGGGTTTCTGACCAGCGCCCTGAACCCGAAAATCGCCGTGTTTTATCTATCGGTGTTTCCGCAATTCATCAGCCCCGAGCACGGTTCGGTGTTCACCCAAAGTATTGTGTTGGGCCTGACCCAGATCAGCGTCAGTTTCTGCGTCAATCTGCTGATCGCCCTGTTTGCTGCGGGCATCGCCTCGTGGTTCGTCAACAACCCGACCTGGCTGGCGCTGCAGCGCTATTTCATGGGGTTCGTGTTGGGTGGCCTGGCGCTGCGCTTGATGCTTGAGCAACGCAGGACCGCGTGAGCATGTGGATCGAGCGGCTGGATGCCAGTCACGCCCTGGCTTACCGGGAATTAATGCTGGAAGCCTATGACCGTCACCCGCAGGCGTTCACCTCCAGCGTGCGCGAACGGGCGGCCATGCCGCTGAGTTGGTGGGAGTCGCGCCTGACCAGCAAGCTGGATGCGGTGTTTGGCGCGTTCGAAGAGGGCAGGTTGGCCGGCATCGTTGGCCTGGCCTTCGAACCTCGGGAAAAGGCACGGCACAAGGCGACGCTGTTTGGCATGTACGTGTCCGCCAACGTCCGGCAGCGCGGGCTGGGTTATCAGCTGGTGCAGGCGGTTTTGGCCGAGGCGCAGGCGCATCAAGGGTTACGACTGATCAAGCTGACGGTCACAGCCGGCAATGATGCGGCGTTCAACCTGTACCGGCGTTGCGGCTTCATCCAGTTCGGACTGGAACCGATGGCAGTACGAGTGGGCGAGGAATACTTCGACAAGATCCACATGTGCCGCGAAATCACCGCAAATCTTCAGGCATAAGGCTCTTTGTGGCGAGGGAGCTTGCTCCCGCTGGGCTGCGCAGCAGCCCCAAATCCGGCAACCATTTTTCTTCGGATACACCGCATGCGCAGATTTTACGACTGCTGCGCAGCCGAGCGGGAGCAAGCTCCCTCGCCACATGCTGTCGCGTTTGGGAAATCAGCGAACGGCGCTGACCCCATCCAGGGTCGAAAACGACGTGTCTTTCGCCGTCAGCAAGAAGTCGCGCATATACGGCGCATCCAGCATGTCTGCCCGAATCGCCGCATACAGCGTCGCAAACAAACCTTTCTCGCCCAGTCGCTTGGCCTTCACATAACCCCGTGAGCTGTACTCATGCAGCGCCCAATGGGGCATGCCACACACGCCGCGTCCGCTGGCCACCAGTTGCATCATCATCACCGTCAGTTCCGAGGTGCGGACCTGGGCCGGTTCGATGTCGGCGGGTTCGAGGAAACGAGTGAAGATGTCCAGCCGGTCACGTTCCACCGGGTAAGTGATCAAGGTTTCCGTGAGCAGATCTTCCGGGACGATGTAGGCCTTGCTCGCCAGTTTGTGCTGGTTGGCCACGGCAAGCATCGCTTCGTAGGTAAATAGCGGCACATAGGTGATGCCGACCAGTTCCACCGGATCAGAAGTCACCACCAGATCCAGATCGCCACGCGCCAATGCCGGCAGCGGCGCAAAAGAGAAACCCGACGCCAGGTCCAGTTCGACTTCCGGCCAGGCATCACGGAACTGGTCGATGGTCGGCATCAGCCACTGGAAGCAACTGTGGCACTCGATCGCCATGTGCAAACGCCCGGCGGTGCCGCCGGCCAGCCGCGCGATGTCGCGTTCGGCGGCGCGCAGCAGCGGCAGGGTGGCGTCGGCCAGTTGCAGCAAGCGCAGACCGGCGCTGGTGAAACGCACCGGTTTGGTCTTGCGCACGAACAATGGCATGCCCATGCGCTCTTCCAGTTCCTTGAACTGGTGAGATAGCGCCGATTGGGTCAAGTGCAGGCGATCGGCCGCGTCCACCAAGCTATCGGCTTCGCGCAAGGCGTGCAGTGTCTTCAAGTGACGGATTTCAAGCACCGTGGGGCTCCATGAGGAAAACTTGTGATCAACACGAAAAGGTTGAGTTTGTCTCATGTTGCCTTGGCTGTCGACAATAGCGCCATCTTTTACAGGAGCACATTCGACATGGCCGTGGCCCACACCCTTGGTTTCCCGCGCATCGGCGCCGACCGCGAACTGAAAAAAGCCCTCGAAGCCTACTGGAAGGGCGACATCGATCAGGCCGCGTTGAACAGTGTCGGCCGCCAATTGCGCGCCACCCACTGGCAATTGCAGAAAGACGCCGGTATCGACTTGTTGCCGGTCGGCGACTTTGCCTGGTACGACCAGGTGCTGACCCATTCCCTGACCTTCGGCGTGATCCCCGAGCGTTTCGACAGCGCCAGGGATGCCAACGGCCTGCCGACCCTCGACACGCTTTTTGCCATGGCCCGTGGCGCCACCGCGAGCTGCTGCGGCGAGCATGGTCAGGCGCAATACGCTCAAGAGCTGACCAAGTGGTTCGACACCAACTACCACTACCTGGTCCCGGAATTCAGCGCGGATCAACAGTTCAAGCTGAGCTGGGAACAGCTGTTCGATGAAGTCGACGAAGCCCTCGCCCTCGGTCACAACGTCAAGCCGGTGATCATCGGCCCGCTGACTTACCTGTGGCTGGGCAAGGCTAAAGGCAACGACTTCGACAAGCTCGACCTGCTCGAACGCCTGCTGCCGGTCTACAACGAAATCCTCGGTCGCCTCGCGGCTCAAGGCGTGGAGTGGGTGCAAATCGACGAACCGATCCTGACCCTCGACCTCCCGCAAGAATGGAAAAGCGCATTCGAACGCGCTTATCACATCCTCCAATACTCGCCGCTGAAAAAACTCGTGGCGACCTACTTCAGCGGTCTGCAAGACAACCTCGGCCTCGCAGTCGGCCTGCCGGTACAAGGCCTGCACATCGACGCGGTACGGGCGCCCGACCAATTGCTGCACGTGCTCGATCGCTTGCCGACCTACAAGATTCTTTCGGTGGGTCTGGTCAACGGCCGCAACGTCTGGCGCTGCGAACTGGAGCCGGTGCTCGCGCAACTGCAACTGGCCCAGGAACGCTTTGGCGACAACTTGTGGGTCAGCAGTTCCTGTTCGCTGCTGCACAGCCCGGTGGATCTGGAGCGCGAAGACAAACTCGACCCGGAACTGAAAAGCTGGCTGGCGTTCGCCGTGCAAAAGTGTGGTGAGATCGCCGTACTGCGCGATGCCCTGAACGATCCGCAAGCGCCCAAGGTGCAAGCGGCCCTGGCCGAAAGCCGCGCGATTCAGATCAGTCGCGCCGAGTCGCCGCGCATTCACAAAACCGACGTGCAAGCCCGAATCAATGCGATTGGGCCGACGGACAGCCAACGCCAATCGCCCTTTGCCAAACGCATCGAGCAACAGCGCGCACGCCTGAAACTACCGGCGTTCCCGACCACCACCATCGGCTCGTTCCCGCAGACCGGATCGATCCGTCTGGCGCGCCAGGCCTACAAGCAAGGCAAGCTGTCGGCCAACGACTACACCGACGCCATGCACCACGAAATCCGCCACGCCGTACAGATTCAGGAACGCCTCGGGCTGGACGTGCTGGTGCACGGTGAAGCCGAGCGCAACGACATGGTCGAGTACTTCGCCGAGCAGCTTGATGGTTATGCTTTTACCCGTTTCGGCTGGGTGCAGAGCTACGGTTCGCGCTGCGTGAAACCGGCGATCATTTACGGCGACCTGAGCCGTCCGAACGCCATGACTGTCGATTGGATCAGCTATGCACAGAGCCAGACCGACAAGGTCATGAAAGGCATGCTCACCGGTCCCGTGACCATGCTGATGTGGTCGTTCCCGCGCGAAGACGTGTCGCGCAAAGTCCAGGCGCAACAACTGGCCCTGGCCCTGCGTGACGAAGTGGTGGATCTGGAAGCCGCCGGGATCAAGATTGTGCAAATCGACGAAGCCGCCTTCCGCGAAGGCCTGCCGCTACGCCGGGCGCAATGGCAGGAATATCTGGATTGGGCGGTGCAAGCCTTCCGCCTGAGTGCCAGCGGTGTGCGGGACGAAACCCAGATCCACACCCACATGTGCTACAGCGAATTCAACGACGTGATCGAAGCCATCGCAGCGATGGATGCCGATGTGATCACTATTGAAACTTCGCGTTCGGACATGGAACTGCTGGAGGCTTTCGAAGCGTTCGATTACCCGAACGACATCGGCCCGGGCGTCTACGACATCCACTCGCCACGGGTGCCGGACACTGCCGAAATGGTCAAGTTAATGAGCAAAGCGGCGAAGCGCATTCCCGCCGAACGCTTGTGGGTCAACCCCGATTGCGGCCTGAAAACCCGTGCCTGGCCGGAGACCGAAGCGGCGCTGGTGAACATGGTCGCGGCGGCCCGTCAGTTGCGCAGTCAACTGGCCTGAGGTGTAGGAGCCGGCTTGCTGGCGATCGCGCGGGTACAGGCGAAACGTTTGTTGCCTGACACACCGCCATCGCCAGCAAGCCGGCTCCTACAGGGTTTTGTATTTTTCAGAGCTCGGAGAAGTGTTTGACCCCCAGCGGTTTGCCGATGTCGCCGCGCCATATCGGTTGTACATGGGCACCACTGGCAGCCTGAGCCTGTTGCCATTGCAGCCCCAGGTTGCGTTGCTCCGGCAGTTTCAGATGACCTTTGACGAAGTCGTTGAATGCAGGCTTGGCCGAGGTGTAGTGGAAGTGTGCGTACCACAAGGTTCGCGCATGCTCTTGGGTCAGATCGCGCACTTCGTACTCTTGCAGAAAATCCCTGCGTCCATCCGGGCGTTTACCCAAGTCCCGTAGGCCGCCTTCCTTGCGGATGTCCACGACATTCTGCTCAAGCAGATAATCCAGATAACCTTCGGAAGGGGTTTTGCTGTTCAGGGTCTGGTCAATCCTCAGCGTACGGCCGGCGCGCAACAGTTCAGCCGCGCGATTGCGCAATTGCACAGCGACCGGCTCCGTGGGCGACAGCCGTTCGATGGCCTGGGCACGCATGTTCAGTTCCGCTGCCTCGCTACTCATCATGTGCTCAAGGTCGACCGGCAGCATGTCTCGTCGGGTGTGACCTTCAACTTTGCTTTGGTAGGCGTCGACGGTACCGAGTCGTTTCCTGGCCTCCACCAGCATCGGCGTGACATCGGTTGGAAGCGGTGTTTGTGCGGCAGCCACGGGTTCACTGAGGTGATATTTGCCGCTTGAGGAACGGGGTAGCCAGGTTTCCGTATGACCATCGACACCCTCGATGGTGAAGCGTTTTTGCCGGGTCACGGCATCGTTACTGGCGACACCGATGAGCAGTTGGTTGTCTTCGGTCTCGAACAGTTGCTTCCTTGAACGTCCCGCGTTCGGCGTGGTGGAGGGGCGTGTCTTGATGGCATGGCGAGCGAACTCTTCCACTTTTTCCAGGTTGTCGAGAAACGCAGCGACTTGCTCCAGATCCAGATGCTGCGGATAGCCCAACGACCAGGCGCCAAGATTGCGGCGAAACTCGGCATACGTCGCCAGACAGTCTTGCAGCACCTTGTTGCGCTGGGTAAAAGTGGCCTGTACTTCAGGCAAATGATGCTGGGTCAGCAAGGCACGCCCGAGCTTGTTGCGGGCCTGTTTCAACTGCACGTGAAAGTAAACCCAGGACTGGTCGGTGACGGCGGTGTAGTGGGTGATGATCTCCAGCTCATGCGCCGCTTTTAGGTAGTAATGATTGGTGTCGCTGAACTTTTCATTAACGGTGGCCAGGTCCGGGGCCATCTTCGATTTTTGCGCACGATTGGTGATTCTGCCATTCCATCGATTCGCTGCGGCGACGTGCGAGTGAAGCAGATCAAAGTCCTTGAGAAAGTCTTTTCGTATTTCCTTGCGTTGCGCCATCAGTTGCACATGTGTGGCGGTATCGCTGAACGGCGTGGCATCCGAACGGGCAACCAAATGATCGATACGGTCGAGATGTTCCACTAGACGCTCCTTGGCCAAACCGATCCGCCGCACGGTGCGATCGACAATGATCCAGGCGCAGCGACTTTGAATGTCTTCGATCATCACGCGTTTTCGGCCATGACTGAACAGCATCAGTTCCTCAAGGTTCAGGTATTGGGCCTGTGCAAGATCGATGTCGTTGGCGCAAGCGATGTCGGCATTGGCACGAAGGGGCTGACGCTGGTTCGGTTCGAGACCGAAATAATGTTCAAGGGTCGCGTTGGAGCTGTTGGTCTGGGTTTCGAGTCGTCGGGTGTAGGCATCGGCGGTGTTGGTCAGGGTCATTTGCCGACGCAAGGCGCGATCCGTCCACCAGCGCGGCAGCCAGCGGCGAATCGCGGCGGGCCAGAGTGGGTCGAGGCCGTCGGCCATATGACCGAGCACCGCGCCGCCGCCGACACCACCTCCTGCCGTCACGGTGCCGTACACGGCGTAATGGGTGTTCCAGTGGCCGGCTTCATCGAGGGCGACAGGTTGTTTGTAGGTTCGCGTGCTCGTTGCGCTCAAACGCCATTGCGGCGGATTGTTGGCCAGTTCGATACGGTAGATGCGACCCTGGCTGAGCATGAAGTCGCCGTCGGCGTGTCGATACACATTGCGATAAATGCCTTCGGTGCCCGGTTGCAGGCCGGCAAGGGAAATCTCCTGTTCATACTCATAACCCTTAAAGCGTTCCAGGGTCCGCCGGGCCTGCCGTTGCGTTGAAGTTTGCAAACCGCCCGGGCTTTTGGTCGCGGCTTTCAAGTGGCGCAAACGTGTGAGAGAACGCGCTCCGCCGGACGTGGCAGCAACGCTGGGAAGAATGTCCATCGCCGCATCAATGAAAGACAACAACACCGCTTCCATCTCGGCCAGGCCATGGCCGACATCACCACGCAGAAAACCCGCGACCGCGAGGTTGGCACTGTTCCAGGCGTCATACAGCGAAATGGCGGAACCGACGAAGGGCACCATGCCCAGCGCCATCTTCAGGTAGTTGAACAACGCGCCGGATTTCAACGCGACACCCTCCAGGTACAACGCATCGTTGGAGCGTGATGTCCCCCGACGCGCTTCCAGCAATCGACCCATATGTACATTGAGCAAGTGGGTCGCCAGGGAGGTGGTTGCCGGCCAGGCCGTACCCGCGCCAATGAGGGCGTCGAAATTCTTCAACAGCGCCTGATTGATCCGGCTGACGTGACGGGAGAAATCCCCGTTCAAGGCTCGGTCAGCCAGGTAGTTGACCGTTCGGGTGTGCAGGCACTGGTTGTACAGCGCCATGCGCGCCTCTTCCAGGTTGTCGTACTGACGCAGGAATGTTCCGTCAGGGCTGTCGGGCAGGTAGAGCAGGGTCAAGCCGCTGATTTGTTCTTCAATGAACGTGACACCGGCGAGGGTGGTCGGTCCCTGATGTTGCGTGTCCTCACCACCCACCGTCAGGTTCGCCGGCAATAACACGATACGTTTGCCATTGGCCGCGTAGGCGTCGCGGCTATTGGCGTCGATGGCGATCTCCAGTACTTGCTGGCCGTCAGCCTTGATGTCCCGTTGCAACAGGGCGAACTCGCCTTGCAGTTTGAGCATCAGGCGCCACGGTTCGCTCAGGCATTCCCGGCGGTAGGCGTTTTTGAACGCGGACTCGCCCGACGGCCCGAGGAACGTCTCGCGGATCAGCGTTTCATACTTCCCGGCCAGATCCAGTTCAGTGATCACTTTGCGCAGCCAGGCTTGCTTGATGCCGTTTTTCACCTTCTGGCTCTGTGCTTCATCGCCGCCACTGACCTCAACCTGCATCAACGACAATCGCCACCACATCGCCTGGTTGATGTTGCTTTGCGCCAGTTCGGCGAGAGAAAGCTTGCTCCATTGCGCGCTGGCGATCAGCGTATTTTGCTGGGGTGTGCCGGGCGCAGCGCCCTCGGTAACCACTTTGCGCCATGTCGTGGAGTCGGGAACATCCAGCATGACCTCAACGTTCTGCGTGAGGCCGAACTCCTGACGCAGGTGCGCGTCGATGGCCTTTTGGCTGAAGGCGTCACGGTGAGGCAGTTCGCGTTCCAGCATTTCATTGGATCGTTTCATCGCTTTGATGTACGACGTGAACAGCGACTTGAGGCGATTGCGTTTGTCCTCGGTCAGAGCGCTCAACGTCGACGGCAGTCGGCTTGCCAGTGCGGCACTGTGGTTTTGCTCGACGACCTGCGCGTAAGCCAGTTCCCGGGCTGTGACGATGGGGACGGTCAGGCGGGCGAGGGTCAGTTCGCGCAGCTTTTCCAGTTCCACCGCGCGTTGGCGGGTGTGAGAAGGCACGGGATTGGCGGTGAGCAGCCGGGTTGCCAGTTGTTCACAGGTATAGAGCTGGGTTTGCAAGGTGTATTCGAAGGGGTTACCGCGCAGC
Source organism: Pseudomonas sp. GL-RE-29 (assembly GCF_019947275.1). NCBI lineage: Bacteria > Pseudomonadati > Pseudomonadota > Gammaproteobacteria > Pseudomonadales > Pseudomonadaceae > Pseudomonas > Pseudomonas sp. GL-RE-29. The sequence continues at coordinate 133,589 of NZ_JAGYGD010000010.1, read as the reverse complement.
GGCAAGAGGTGCAAGGCTTGCGTAGTGTCGTTGGCCGGGAGTTTGAACAGCGTTTGTTCCAGTGCCTGGCGCGAGGCGAACCGTTGCAGGCCGCCGAAACGTTCGGGCCAGTAGAGCAACAGACTTCGGGTCGAGGACGCCAGCAACGCGTCGGGATGGGCAAACAGCAATACACCGTCCAGTTCATGGGTTTGAGTCCGGAGAGTGTCGCCCTCGGTCTCCGTCGCCGACAGCATCAGCCGGGCGACGACCACATCGGCCGGCCGGGGTTGATCAGGTGCATCCAGTGCGGTTTTGAGCCATTGATGTTCATCGCTGCTGATCTGGCTCAGGCTCAATTGCAGCTCGGCTTCGGCAAGCAAACCGTTCTGGCGAGCCTGGTAAAGGGCGGTGTAATGCGGATTCGGCAGGCGACGCAGCTCCAGCATTTGGTCGGTCTGCAGAAGCGCTGTCGCGGCATTGTTGCTGGCTTGTTCGGCGGCCGTGAGGGCATCAAGTTGTTGTTGCAACCGTAGCAGGCGCGGATCGTTGTGATCGCCCTGGAAGTCTTTGCCGAGCAGGTTCTCCAGCGCTGTTTGTTGTTGCGCCAACGCGCTGAGCCGAAGGCCCAATGGGATATCAGGGGTCAGTTGGCCGAACGGGGCGGGGCTGTCATGTGCATCTGCCATCGGCAGGTCGGGTGGCGCGGCAAACACAGCGTCGTTGGCATGCCGATCCGCAGGGGCAATGGACAGTCGGGACCGCAGGGATTCGGCACTTGTCTGCAGCGCAGGATCGCGTGGAACGGTGTAGTCGACGCTAATGGTGTTTGCTTGAAGTCGCGGCTGATCGAACAGTGGGGGCTGCTGTTCGATCAGCCAGCGTTCCAGATCATTACGTTTTTCAAAGGTCATCCACGGCGATGGTCGAGACGGCAGATACAGCAATTGAGTGACCGGTTGATCGGTATTCAGGGTGATGACCAGCGCGCCGGATAGTTCGACATAGAGGCCGTTGTTGCCCTTGAGCTTGAGTTGTTCGACATACACCTGAACCTCGGGCGTTGTTGCCGGATTGACGAGTGCCTGTAACGCGTTCATCTGCTCGACACTCAAGGCGCCCTGGGCAAACGCCCACTGGCTGGACGCCTCGAAATGTTGGCGATACAGGCGGATGGCCTGTGCCTTGCGGGAAACATCCGTACCGCGCGCACGAGCGCTCCACCAGTCTGCATCGAGTGGCGATTGCGGGTTCTGCGCCATAAGGTCGAGCCACTGATCGCGACAATCATTCCAGTGCGCCGAGGCACTCAGGTTGAGGTTTTCGTCCAGTTTTTGCGCCAGTGAGTGGCTCAAGCCGAAGTCGGCGGGCGGTGTGGTGGGGGCTTCGAGCATGAAGTGAAGGACTCCAATGGGTGAGTGAGTCGGGCCATTAGAGATCAGTCGATAGTGGGGTTGGTGGTACATAGTTATCGCGTCCGAATGACCGCCCGGCGCTCTTCATCAAACTGTCATGGAACTGTGGCAGCGCGCTTGAACAAACTTCATCAGACTCGCGCTCTACTGGGGTTCTGCGTTTCGGTGTTTTTCATGCGTGTATTTTTTCTTCTGGCCGCGTTGTTGTTCGGCCTGCCGTCGTTGGCGGCGTCTCGGTGTGACGTCAATGTTCCGACCGAACGGGTCGATCTGGCGCAGGTGAGCCTGGCGTACCAGAGCATTGGCCGCGCGTCGGACCCGGCGTTGTTGCTGGTGATGGGCCTTGGAGGGCAACTGATTCACTGGCCTGACGAGGTGGTGGTCGCGCTGTGTCAGCAAGGCTTTCGAGTGATTCGTTATGACAACCGCGACGTCGGCCTGTCGACGTGGCGGCAAATGCCGGTGGAGGCCAACCTGACCTTCGAAGTGCTGCGTTACAAACTCGGCTTGCCGGTGTCGGCGCCGTATTCGCTGATCGATATGGCCGAAGATGGCCTCGGGCTGATGGATGCCCTGCACATCGAGCAATTCCACGTGCTGGGCGCGAGCATGGGCGGAATGATCGCCCAGCACATGGCGGCCATGGCCCCGCAACGGGTCGAGAGCCTGACCCTGATCATGACCAGTTCCGGGGCCGAAGGCTTGCCGGCGCCGAGTGCCGCGTTGGTGCAATTGCTCGCGCGTCGTGGCGCGCCCAATCGCGAAATTGCCCTGGAACAACAAGCTGATTTGTTGGCGGCGTTGGGCAGTCCGACGGTGACGGATGATCGCCAGGCATTGCTGCATCAGGCGGCGCTGTCCTATGACCGAGCGTTCAATCCCGAAGGCGTGAAGCGCCAGATCATGGCAATCCTCGCTGAGCCGAGCCGAGTGACGTTGCTTAACCAATTGCGCGTGCCGGCGCTGGTGGTGCATGGCACCGCCGATCCGTTATTGCCGGTGATGCATGGCGTGCACCTGGCGGCGCATTTGCGCGGTAGTCAGTTGAAGTTGATTCCGGGACTGGCCCACCGTTTTCAGGAGGAATTCAAGGCGCCATTGCTGGCGGCGGTATTGCCATATTTGCGCGAGCACCGCGAAGACACGTCCCATTGGGCGCAGATCGAGCCGGTGGCCGACCACAATCTCCTCTAACCCCCAATCCCCTGTAGGAGCTGGCTTGCCAGCGATGGCGGCATGCACGATATACCGTGTTGTCTGGTTCGCCAGCAAGCCGGCTCCTACAGAGTGAGCTACAGGTGTATCGTTCGGACTTTGCGACGCATTTCAGTCAGCGAGGTGTGTAATGAGTACCCCTTTGAAAATCGATTTCGTCAGCGATGTGTCTTGCCCCTGGTGCGTCGTGGGTTTGTATGGCCTGACCAGGGCGTTGGATAGCTTGCGTGATGAAGTACAGGCCGAGATCCGTTTCCAGCCGTTCGAACTGAACCCGAAGATGGGCGCCGAAGGGCAGAACATCACCGAGCACATCACCGAAAAGTACGGTTCGACGCCCGAGCAGTCACAGAAGAATCGCGAGGCGATCCGCGCCCGCGGTGCCGAGGTCGGATTCGCGTTTCGCACCGACGGCAACAGCCGCATCTACAACACTTTCGATGCTCACCGCTTGCTCTATTGGGCCGGACTGGAAGGGTTGCAACTGCAACTGAAGGAAGCGCTGTTCAAGGCGTATTTCACCGACGGCGGAAATCCTTCCGCCACTGCTCAGTTGGCGCAAATCGCTGAAAGCGTCGGCCTGGACCGGCAGCGGGCCGAGGCAATTCTGGCTTCGAATGAGTTCGCCAAAGAGGTTCGCGAAGAAGAACAGTTGTGGCTGTCGCGCGGGGTGAGTTCGGTGCCGACCGTGGTTTTCAACGGCCAGTACGCGGTCACGGGCGGGCAACCGGTGGAAACTTTTGTCGGGGCCATCCGGCAAATTATGAGTGAAGCAAAGGGTGGAACCGTCAGCTAACGGGTAACTGCGGTAAAAAATATATCAATGTGCCACTATTGTTTGCGCCGTCGCTGTCGATACAGACAGCGACTTTTCAATCATAGGGACTTGATCCATGTCTTTTCACGCTTTACGCACTCTTGCTGCACTGACTTTGCTCGCCTGCCTGACCCTTACCGGCTGCGCCAACGTACAACCTCCCGTACCGCTGGACCAACAATTCTGGGATGCCAAGGAGCCGACCATTGGCGTCGCGATCAGCGAATTGCCGCCGCCGGTACTGGCGTTGACCGGTAACCAGGGAATTCTCGACTACGCGATCAACGCGGGCGTCAACAGCAAGCTCAGTGACAACGTCAAAACCTGGCAAGTACGCGATTTCGACACCCTGCCGGACGTGATCGTCGCCAAGTTGCAAGCCAAGGGCTACAAAGCCAAGCGCATCGACGAGAAGGTTGACCTGAAGACCTACAAGGAAACCAAATTCCGCGAAGGCTACACCATCAAAGACCTGACCCCGATGAAGACCAAATACGGCGTCGATCGCCTGTTGCTGGTGTATGTCACCGCCACCGGTGCGACCCGCAGCTACTACAGCATCGTGCCGACCAGTGTGCCGATGGCGCAGGTGGGCGGGCAGGGCATGGTGGTTGATCTGGCCGACAACAAACTGCTGTGGTTCCAGCCTTTTGTTGCGGTCCAGGCCGCGCAGGGCGATTGGGATGAGCCGACCTACACCAACCTGTCCAACGCGTTCTACCAGGCTGTGGATAACAGCCGTCAGCAAATGATCACCCCGTTCGCCAAATGAAGCGTGCAATCGTAGCGGCCAGTGCGCTGGCCCTGCTGATGGTGGCTGGCTGCGCGCAGAAACCGGCTCCTGAAGCCGGTTTCAAGGATCAGGGGGCATTGCCTTACGTTCAGGCCCACGGGCTCAAGGTTGATGTGCAAGTGCCACAAGCGTTCGTCGGCGCCAGCACGGTGATCGATAGCAAGGACGCCTTGAAGGCTGCCTCATCCAGTCAGGCTCTGCTGCTGAACTCGGGCACCAGTGCCGGGTTGGCCGGAGTGTTGGTGGCCAGTCTGGTCAACACCCAGATGGGCAGTGGCACCTTGCAGCGCGATGCGGAAAAAGCCGCCGTCAAAGACTCTCGACCGATGGCCGATCTGCTTGGTGGCGTGCCGTTGCAGGAGCGCTTGCAGCAGCGCTATCAACAGGCGTCGCAAAGTGCCGGGCTGAAGCAGGGCGAGGGTCAGGTCACCGCGCGTTTGTTGATCGAGCCGAAGCTGATGCTGACTCCGGATCGCGGCAGTTTTGTGCTGATCAATCAGGTGCAGGTTCAGGACATCGCCGGTTCGCCGCTGTATCGCATGCGCATCGAGGTAGCCAGCCAGCCGATTCGCCGCTGTGGCCAGCAGTGTATCGATGACGGCGGTCTGGAACTGGCCAAGGTCACTGCCGTGCTCGACGAGTGCATCGACGAGTCCATGCGCGTTCTGGCCACGGATTTGATGCAACCGACTCCGCCGCCGGCCGCTCAGGAAACCTTGCGGTATGTGCTCGATGGTCAGCGCGTGGTCGAGCGTGGTTATCAACTGGTCAACAACGGTAACTATTGGCGCTATCGCAACCTCTACGGCGCGGTGAAGTCGGTGCCGGTGCCGTTTGAGGATGCGTTGACCCAGGCCCAGCTCGAGAAGGTCTACGGACGCTAGAGCAAAACCTGTAGGAGCCAGCAAGCCGGCTCCTACAGTGGTTGTGGTCAGGCGTGAACGCGAACCCACACGCTGACCAACACCGTCGCCGCCATCAACCACGCGACCGTCGCCACGGCCAGCGACGCCTCCAGGCGCATCCGGTCGACCATCACGTACAACGTCGCCAAATAGATGAAGTAGGGAATGATCGACCACATGCCAAACACGATGGTGGTCTTCAGGTCATCCACCGAACGGCCCTTTCCGACGATGTAATGGGCAATCAGCGCAAAGGTCGGAAACAGCGGCACCAGCCCGGCGATGTAGTAGTTTTTGGTCTTGGCCAGCATCGCGAGAATCACCACCACGCCCGCGCCGAGAATTGCTTTGAGAAACAGGTCCATCAGTGGCTCAGTCCGTACTTTTTCACTTTGTCGAACAGCGTGGTCTTGGCCATGCCTAGTTCCTGGCTGGCCTGGGTCAGGTTGCCGCCGCTGCGCTGCAAGGCGTCGTTCAACAGGTTGCGTTCGAACGCTTCCACGGCTTCGGCGAACGCCAGGCCTTGCGCGCTGCCCCCCGCGCCGGGTTTCTTGAACGCCGGCAGGCCCAGGGCAAAGCGTTCGGCGACGTTGCGCAGTTCGCGCACATTGCCCGGCCAGTCGTGGCTCATCAGGTTCGATACGGTCTGGTTGTCCAGTTCCGGCGCGATCCGGTCGAAGCGCAAGGACGACTGCTGCAAGAAGTATTCGAACAGTTGCAGGATGTCTTCGCGGCGCTCACGCAACGGCGGTAGTTCGAGGGTCACCACGTTCAGCCGGTAATACAGGTCGCTGCGAAACTCGCCGGCCTTGCTCGACTCGTCGAGGTCAGACTTGGTCGCCGCGATCACCCGGCAATCCACCGCCACACTCTGGTTCGAGCCGAGGCGTTCGAGGGTGCGCTCCTGCAAGACCCGCAGCAATTTGATCTGCAAGGGCAGGGGCATGCTTTCCACTTCGTCAAGGAACAGCGTGCCGCCGTCGGCGTGTTCGATCTTGCCGATGCGCCGCTTGCCGGCGCCGGTGAAGGCGTTGGCTTCGTGGCCGAAAATTTCGCTTTCGAACAGGTTCTCCGGCAGACCGCCACAGTTCAGCGCCACGAACTGCTTGGTATGGCGACGGCTGAAATCGTGCAGGCAACGGGCGACGAGTTCCTTGCCGGTGCCGGTTTCCCCTTCGATCAGCACGTTAGCTGAAGTGTCGGCGACATTGGCGATCAGTTCGCGCAAGTTCTGCATGGCCGGCGAACGACCGATGATTCGTCCTTCAAGGGAATCGCGTTCAGCCAGTTGCCGCCGCAACGACGAGACTTCCCGCGCCAGGCTGCGTTGCTCCAGGGCACGCCGTGCCACGTCCACCAGACGCTCCGGGGAGAACGGTTTCTCCATGAAGTCGTAGGCGCCTTTCTGCATCGCGCCGACAGCCATGGAAATGTCGCCGTGACCGGTAATTAGCACCACCGGCAGGCTGCGGTCGCGGGCCTTGAGCCGGGTCAGCAGTTCCAGGCCGTCGATGCCCGGCAGGCGAATATCGCTGATGACGATGCCGGCAAAGTTGTCGCCGACCCGTTCCAAAGCCTCTTCGGCACTGCCCACGCCGATGCAGGGAATGTCTTCCAGGGTCAGCGCCTGTTGGCAGCCGAGCAGCACATGGGGGTCGTCTTCGACGATCAAAACACTAAGGTCGTTGTTCATATTGGCTCGGCGGGAGTGGGGCTTACCAACGGTAAACTGAGGACGAAAGCGGTACCACCGCTGGCCGGGTGCTCGACACCCAAGTGGCCGCCAGTGGCGGCGGCCAGGCTCGCGGAAAGGGTCAGGCCAAGGCCCAGGCCCTGCTCACCGGGTTTGGTGGTGAAGAACGGTTCGAACAGGTGCTTGCGCGCTTCGGCGTCGATGCCGTGGCCGTTGTCCCGGACGCGCAAGCGATATTTGCCGTCGACCACTTCGCCTTCCAGCCACAACTCCGGTTGCGGCTGCGCCTGCATGGCGTCGAGGGCGTTGCCGATCAGGTTGACCAGAATCTGTTCGAGGCGGGTCTGGTCGATCTGCACCTGTACATCGTCAAAGTGGCGGTGCAGTTGCAAATGGGCGTTTTCCATTCTTGCGCCGAGCAACTGCAAGGCCGCGTCCACGCCTTTACCGAGACAGGCCTGGCCCTTGTCGTCACCACGGCGGGCGAACGAGCGCAGGCTGGCGGTGATCCGGCCCATGCGGTCGATCAGTTCGTTGATGGTCTTGAGGTTGGTACTGGCCACGTCCAGCTGACCGCGCTCCAGGAAGCGCACGGTATTGCCGGACAGGGTGCGCAGCGCCGCCAGTGGCTGATTCAATTCGTGGGCGATGCTGGTGGACATCTGGCCTATTGCGGCGAGTTTTCCGGCCTGTACCAGTTCATCCTGGGCGCGACGCAAGGTCTCTTCGGCGTGACGCCGTTCGCGGATCTGACCCTTGAGCCGTTCGTTGCTGGCGCGCAGGTCGACGGTGCGTTCGGTAATCCGACGCTCCAGTTGATTGTTGGCTTCCTGCAAGGCTTCCCGCGCGGCGAGGCGGGTGGCAATGACCTTGCGCCGCTCGTTCCAGGCGATCAACAGGAACGCGACGAGGGCAAACGCCACGGCCACGAGCATCCCCTGATTGATCGCTTCGCGGCGCAAATCCTGCAACGGCGTGAGCAGGGTGAAGTTCCAAGGGGTATCGCTCAAGGGGCGGGTCTGTGCCAGGTAGCTGATGTTTTCATCGTCGTCGGACGCCAGTTCGCTGTTGGCGGGGAACGTGAGTTTCTCCACGCCCTCGGACAGGGTTTCCCGGGCCAGCGGCTGCAGTTCGTTCAGCGGGAACCAGTAATACTGCAGGCTGCGGGCGAGTTTTTCCTTGGTCTCTTCGCTCAGCGGCACCACTGATTTCAGGCGCCGAGCCGGATCGCTGGAGAGAATGATGATGCCGTTTTCGTCGCTGACAAACGCTTCGAGACGCGCTCGCTGCCAGCGTTCTTCCATGGCTTCGAGGCGCACTTTGACCACTGCGACGCCGATGATCTTGCCGTGTTCTTCCAGGCCATGGGCCAGGTAGTAACCGGGTTCGCCGTTGGTGCTGCCAATGCCGTAGAAACGCCCCGGCTGGCCGCGCACGGCGTTCTGGAAATACGCGCGGAAGGACAGGTCTTCACCGAGGTAACTGTCGACATCGCGCCAGTTGCTGGTGGCCATGACGCGCCCGCTGGTGTCCATCACATAAATGGCCCGACTGCGACTGCGCCGGTTCAGGCCTTCAAGGTAATCATTGACCGTTTGCCGGTGCTCCGGCGACGGATCGGCCAGCAGCTTCGAAACACTGGTTTCGAGCTCCAGCAGGCTGGGCAGGTAGGTGTATTTGCTGATTTCGCTTTCGACGGCGCGGGCGTGCAATTCGAGCTGGCGCTGGCCGTTTTCGCTGAGGCTGCGAATGCCGTAGTGCTCACTGACCCAAAAGCCGATGTAACCCAGTCCGATCATCAACGCGATGATCAGCGGCGGCAGGAACAGATGGCGAATCAGACGGGGTTTCACGGCGAGTGATGGCGGTGCGGCGCGATAGAGAGAGGGGTCGCATTTCATCACAGATGCCTTGGGTCAACCAGCGTGGCAATGGGCTTGCTCTGGTTTCCAGTGGAGCGCGGAACCTGTGGCGAGGGAGCTTGCTCCCGCTCGGCTGCGAAGCAGTCGTAAAACCGGAAAATGCGGTGTGTCAGAAAAATTGCATTTTCCGGTTTCGGGGCCGCTGCGCGACCCAGCGGGAGCAAGCTCCCTCGCCACAAGGGACGTAATCAGTTGCTTATCAGTGCTGCAGAATCTTGTTGAGGAAGTGCTGCGTACGCTCGGCGCGGTGGCTGATGTCGCCGAAGAACTCTTCCTTCTTGCAGTCTTCGATGATCTTGCCGGCGTCCATGAAGATCACGCGGTCGGCCACTTTACGGGCGAAGCCCATTTCGTGGGTCACGCACATCATGGTCATGCCCTCGTGGGCCAGTTGCACCATCACGTCGAGCACTTCGTTGACCATTTCCGGGTCGAGCGCCGAGGTCGGTTCGTCGAACAGCATGACGATCGGGTCCATCGCCAGCGCACGGGCAATCGCCACGCGCTGTTGCTGACCACCGGACAGTTGGCCCGGGTGCTTGTGGGCATGGGCCGAGAGGCCTACACGCTCAAGCAATTGCAGGCCTTTTTTGGTGGCCTCTTCCTTGCTGCGGCCCAGCACCTTGATCTGCGCGATGGTCAGGTTTTCGGTGATGGTCAGGTGCGGGAACAGCTCGAAATGCTGGAACACCATGCCCACGCGCGAACGCAGTTTCGGCAGGTTGGTCTTCGGGTCGGCAATGGAGGTGCCATCGACCACGATGTCGCCTTTCTGGAACGGTTCCAGGGCGTTGACGCATTTGATCAGGGTCGACTTGCCGGAACCCGAGGGCCCGCACACCACGATCACTTCGCCTTTTTTGACCTCGGTGCTGCAATCAGTCAGTACCTGGAAGTCCCCATACCACTTGTTGATGCTTTTGATAGAGATCATACGGCGAACCTTTTTTGCAGACGCTTGACCAGCTGAGAGGCGGCAAAGCTGATGATGAAGTACACGAGACCCGCGAAAATCAGGAACTCATTGGAGCGGCCAATGATGTCGCCACTGGCGCGCGAAGCATTGAGGAAGTCCACCAGACCGACGGCATAAACCAGCGAGGTGTCCTGAAACAGGATGATGCTCTGTTGCAGCAGCAACGGCGTCATCTTGCGGAACGCTTGCGGCAGGATGATCAGGCGCATCATCTGGCCGTAGGTCATGCCCAATGCCTGGGCAGCGCCCATCTGGCCCTTGGGAATCGACTGCACACCGGCACGGACGATTTCGCAAAAATACGCCGCTTCGAACATCATGAAAGCCACGATGCACGAGGCAAACGCACCGATCGGCGTGTCTTCGCCGGTGATCCAGCGCAATACGAACGGTACCGCCAGGTAGAACCAGGTGATCACCAGCAGCAGCGGGATCGAGCGGAAGTAATTGACGTAGGCACCGGCCAGGTTGGACAGCAGTTTGTTGTGCGACAGACGGCACAGCGCCAGGATGGTGCCGAGGATGATCCCGCCGATCACGCCCATGACCATCAGCTTGAGGGTCATGACCATGCCGTTCCACAGGCCGGGAATGGCCGGGACGATGCCCGAGAAGTCGAATTCCATCATTTACCCCCTACGGAAATCAGACCCGGTACGGCGACTTTCTTCTCGACCAGACGCATCAGCAACATCAGGCTCATGTTCAGGGTGAAGTAGATCAGCGTGGCCAGGGTGAAGGCTTCGAACAGGTTGGCGGAGAACTCGGCGGTCTGTTTGGTCTGCGCGAGCAATTCCATCAAACCGATCAGCGAGGCCACGGAGGTGTTCTTGAAGACGTTCAAAAATTCCGAGGTGAGCGGCGGAATGATGATCCGGTAAGCCTGGGGCAGCAGCACGTTCCAGTAGATCTGCGGCAGCTTGAAACCCATGGCGCGGGCCGCGGATTCCTGGCCTTTTGGCAGCGCCTGGATACCGGTGCGCACCTGTTCGCAAACACGGGCGGTGGTGAACAGGCCGAGGCAGACGACGACGCTGATGAAGGCCGACGTGGTCGGGTTCAGGTCCTGCTTGTACCACTCTTGCAGGTCCGCTGGCAGCAGGTCGGGCACCAGGAAGTACCAAATGAACAGTTGCACCAGCAGCGGCACGTTACGGAAGAGTTCGACGTAGCAGGTGGCGATGCCCGATACGATGCGGTTCGGCACGGTGCGCATGACGCCCAGGATCGAGCCCAGTGTCAGGGCGATGATCCAGGCCGCGATGGCGATGCCGATGGTCCAGGCCAGACCGGACACGTACCAGTCGAGATACGTCTCGCTGCCCACGCCGGTGGACTTGAAGAACACGCCCCAGTCCCAGTTGTAATTCATTAGGGTCTCCCCTCGGATTCGATCGATGTACAAGTACCCGCTTGGGGGAAGCTCCGTTCCCGCCCGAACCTTGACGGTCAGGCACACACGAACGGCTCGACAGCCACCGGTTCGAGTGTTTCCAAAAGTGCCAGCAGGGAGTGACAACCTCCTGAAAGGGCCGAAGCCCTCTCAGGAGATAAGGTTAGTCAGAAATCAGGATTTCTTGTCGTCAGCCGCTTTGTCGGTCGGATTGGCGATCAGGGCCTTGAGTTCGTCGCTCATCGGGAAGTTCAGGTTCAGGCCTTTAGGCGGGATTGGCGCCATGAACCATTTTTCGTAGATCTTGTTGATCTCGCCCGACGCGTAGGTGGCCTTGATGGCGTCATCCACAGCCTTTTTGAACGGCTCGTCGCCTTTGCGCACCATGCAGCCGTAGATTTCGTAGGACTGTGGAGTACCGGTCACGGCCCAGTCAGTAGCCTTCTTGGCTTTGGCGGCTTCGCCGGCCAGCAGCGCGTCGTCCATCATGAAGGCAACGGCACGGCCCGATTCCAGCATCTGGAAGGATTCGCCGTGGTCTTTGGCGGAGATGACGTTCATGCCCATTTGCTTGTCGGCGTTCATCGCCTTGAGGATGCGCTCGGACGTGGTACCAGCGGTGGTCACGACGTTCTTGCCGGCCAGGTCCGGGAAATCCTTGTACTTGGAATCTGCCTTGGACAGCAGGCGAGTACCGATTTCGAAGATGCCGACGGAGAAGTCAACTTGCTGCTGACGCTCGACGTTGTTGGTGGTGGAGCCGCACTCGAGGTCCACGGTGCCGTTCTGCACCAGCGGGATACGAGTCTGCGAGGTGACCAGGTTGTATTTGACCTGCAGGTTCGGCAAGTCCAGGTCTTTTTTGATGGCTTCGACGACTTTCAGCTGGATGTCGTGGGAGTAGCCGACCGGTTTGCCGGAAGCGTCCGCGATGTAGGAGAAAGGAATGGAAGCGTCACGATGCCCGAGGGTGATGACACCGGACTCTTTGATCTTCTTCAGGGTGCCGGTGAGTTCGGCGGCGAAAACTGGCGTGCTGATCAGAGCGGCAGCAATGGCTGCGCCCAGGATATGGGGAACGATGCGCATCAAATTTTCCTCGACATTGTTTTTTTTATGGAGCCAGTTTATCGGCCCTTTTGTGCTTCGAATGCCTGACGGCTCCTGAAGTGTTGGCGCAACAGGCATTCGTCGAAGAAGTGTAGAGCATGACTCGTGCCAGGCCAGGCTTGATGAATCAAGTAGTTGATTTATAAGGGAATTAAATATTTATGGCGAGTTCTGTACCACCGAATAATCCGGTTAACCGAACCGACCGTCAGGTCGCGTTCGGAAAACCGAATGGTGGGTTAATTCTCATCGTCATTTGTAGGAGCCGGCTTGCTGGCGATAGCGGTGTATCAGTCAAATCAAGCTGACTGACAGATCGCTATCGCCAGCAAGCCGGCGCCTACAGTGAGGGTATGTCAGGGATATTTGCGCTTGTCCGGTGCCGGTGGGAAGTATTGGTACAACCAGGTTTCACTCAGCGTCCGGTCGTTAGTGCGGATGAACAAGCGCAGCTCAACCGGCTCGACGCTGTCATTGGTCGGGTACCAGTCAAACAGGATGCGATAGCCCTTGATGTCATCGAGCTTGAGCACGCTGAAATCCTTGACCTCACCGTTTGAGCACGTGACCACCGGCTCGATACCCGTGCCTTCAGGCAAACGGTCCAGGCCGCCACCGGTGAAGTCTACGGCGAAGCGACGGGCCCAGACTTGCGGATAATGCTCGCCCGGTGCCCAGCCCTCGATAAAGCCGCCCATGCCTGAACGTGTCGCGTTGACCCGCGCCAGCGGTGTGCCAACCGGCGGCAGGGCGCTCCAGTAGAGTTTGTAGCCGTAGTTCAGCGAATCGCCGGCCGCGACTGGTTTTTTCGGCGTCCAGAAGGCGACGATGTTATCCAGCGTTTCGCCGGTGGTAGGGATTTCCAACAGATCGATCGAGCCTTCGCCCCACGCCGTGGTCGGTTCGACCCACAGGCTCGGGCGGCGGCTGTACCAGTCGACGGTGTCTTGGTAATTGGCGAACTCGTGGTCGGTCTGCACCAGGCCGAAACCTTTCGGATCCTTGTCGGTGAAGGCGTTGAATTGCAGGGTGGCCGGGTTGTTCAGCGGGCGGCAGATCCACTCGCCGTTGCCACGCCACATCGCCAGGCGATCCGAATCGTGGATTTGCGGGTGAATGGTGTCGCACATCCGGCGTTCGTGGGTGCCGCAACTGAACATGCTGGTCATCGGTGCGATGCCCAATTGTTCGATGGCGGTACGCGCGTTGACGTGGGCGTCGATTTCCATCACCACGCGCTCGGCCTGGCAATCGATGTCAAAACGGTAGGCACCGGTGGCGCTTGGCGAATCGAGCAGGGCGTAGACCACGAAGCGGGTGCTGTCCTTGTCCGGCGTCTCGAACCAGAACTTGGTGAAGTCGGGGAATTCTTCGCGCTTTTTGGCGTAGGTGTCGATGGCCAGGCCGCGAGCCGACAGGCCGTACTGGCCGGTGGCGTCCACTGCGCGGAAGTAGCTGGCGCCGAGGAACGACACCACGTCGTGTTTATCCAGCTCGGGCGCCTTGAACAGCTTGAACCCGGAAAACCCCAGGTCGCCGGTGAGCTGCTTGGTGTCGACCGTGGTTTTTTCATAATTGAACAGCGACGGGCGGAAATGCACCTCGCGCGACATCCGCGTCTTGGGATCGACGCTGTACATACGCACCGGCTGCTTGAAACCCATGCCGACATGGAAAAACTGCACATCCAGCTGACCTTTGAGTTCCTTCCACAACGAATGGTCGCCGTCATAGCGGATCGCGTTGAAATTCTGCGGAGTCATGGTCGCCAGGGTCGGCGGCAACACTTGCTTGGTGTCCTGATAGCGACTGCTGGCGAGCTGCTTGGCCTGAATCTTCAATGCATCGAAATCGAAGGCCTGGGCTTCACCATCAGCGGCTCCGGTGGCGGCCCAGGCACGGGCGGCGAGCAGGCCGGTGGCGGATAAACCGGTGTAGGCAGCGATGGCCATGGAGGCTTTGAGCAAATTCCTGCGATGCATAAGTACAACCTGTCGTGAACGATCCCGCGCCGTTCCTGGCACGTGCTGGATCAGAAATAACGGTTCGGACATGCCTTCGGCCAAACGTGACGGACTTTAAACAGATGCCGGATAGCTTAAACCGTTCGGTTGCAGAGCAAAATTGATTGATGGCACTGCGCTAGTTCGGCAATGAAACAAGACATGTCGGGAAACAATTCCGACAGCGCTTTCTGATTTACAGGGCATTTCTGCTTTTTTCGACTAATTACTCTAAAAACCGCTTTTCAGCGCCCGGATAGTTTCTATTCTGTGGGCATGACCGGTTTATGCCCTTCGGGCCGGTGCGGTTCAGTGAGCACCAGACAGCTGCTGAAAAAAGGTTAGGGCGATGCGGTTTCTGAAGTTTTCTTTGACGTAGAGAAGGACATCGTCCATGTCGAAAGTACAAGGCATCACCGAAATACTGGGAATCTTTCCGTGCCTGGCCACAGGGCGACGCAGGCGTCGGCTCAATTCGGAGGAAATGAAACTGTTGGAGCGCTATCGGGAGTTGTCGGAGAGCGACCGGATTGCGATGAGGTATCTGGTGGATGCGATGCGGAGTGTTTCGCGGTTTTGAGGCGTGCGGTTACCGTGGGAGCCATTTGGCTTTCACGGCTTCCAGGCCGGTTAGCCTGCCGGCATCAGCTTCGGCTATGCCGGCCTCGATTGCTTGCTGTCAGACGGATTGCTGTTCGGCTCATGGAGGTACACCTGGGCAAACGAGTTGTCAGTAGGAATCACTTGGAGGATGTTTCGTTTGATGCTGCCGGTCTCGTTCATGTGGAAACAACTCATTGAGTTGGACAATTAGATAAGAGGGCTCAAACCAAAGGGGCAGACTGTGAAGTCTGCCCTTTTTTTCCGCTCGATTTATCCCTTCAACTGCAACTCCCCGCGATTGGGAAGGGGCGTTGTACCTGCATCAACTCAGGCATATCCCGCCATTTGATCCACGCGTGATGCTGGTAATGGTGGACCAGTAGGGCGTGATTTCCGTTTTGGTTTGGAAAGTCGCCACCAACCCTTCGACAGATTGGGTGGCGGACCGAGTGGCGTTCGAAGTCGGGACACTTCCAGGTCAAAACGGAAGCCGAAAGGCCCGCGCCACACGGCCCACCATATTGCAGAACTGAAGGTATAAAACAGCCACAGTTCTATGGGGGCACACGAGCACCGTTTTGACTTGATCCGGCTTCGACTCCGGGTCGCTGATTTGGCAGCGACGCAATGAAGCCTATCGGTCAGGCGCTCGCGGCGCCAAGTCTACTCTGGCGACGCGTGCTGTAGGAATCGGTGCCTTACCTCGAAGGTTCAATCTGTAGGATTTCCCTGTTTTTGCACTGAGTGAAGAGAAGCGGTACGCGAGGCGCACTTATTCAGCTATTTTTTCGAGGATTGGGGAAACGTATTCCAACGATCAGCGGAAGTTGCAGATGCTGTCGTCAGGTATTACGTTGTTCTAGCGAGTAATACTTGAGGGGCGTGTTATGTCGACCACTATGACCAGTAAAGGCCAAGTCACTATTCCTAAGCCCATTCGAGATGCGTTGCATCTGACGCCAGGGTCGGCCATAGAATTCAGTGTCAATGCTCAAGGTGAGGTCGTTTTACACACTGCAAAGATCAAATCAGGCAACGCAAATACTCCGGACCGATTCGATGCCGTGCGAGGCAAAGCGGATATCAAATGGCGAACCGATGACCTGATGGCCTTGCTTCGAGGAGAGGATTGATGGTGTTGGTTGATACTAATGTCCTGATCGATGTTCTGGAGGACGATCCAGTTTGGGCCGATTGGTCTATCCAGCAACTTCGCGCTCAATCCCGGGTTCATGAACTGGCGATCAACCCAATCATCTATGCCGAGTTGTCTCAAACGTTCTCAACATTTGAAACCTTGGATGGAGTGGTGAATGAGCTGGGGCTGGTGATGCAGGAGGTTCCTCGTCCGGCCTTGTTTCTGGCCGGTAAAGCTTTCGTTCGATACCGCAAAGTGGGCGGTAGCAAGCACAATGTTTTGGCAGATTTTTTCATTGGAGCCCATGCAGCCGTGAAAAAGTTGCCTTTATTAACGCGAGATGCCAAGCGATACCGCAGTTATTTTCCGTCGGTCAGTTTGATTGCCCCTGCGTGAACCGAATCGAATTTCGGTAGCGAGGCTACAGCTAGGTAACCACCCCGG
This sequence comes from Pseudomonas sp. GL-RE-29, assembly GCF_019947275.1. Classification (NCBI taxonomy): domain Bacteria; kingdom Pseudomonadati; phylum Pseudomonadota; class Gammaproteobacteria; order Pseudomonadales; family Pseudomonadaceae; genus Pseudomonas; species Pseudomonas sp. GL-RE-29. Next base: position 117,183 of record NZ_JAGYGD010000010.1, on the reverse strand, counting down.
AACCATGCTGGATACCGGGGCGATTAATTTTACCGACTAACCTTCCACGCATCCCCCGCAGGCGCCGTCCCGTGGTCATACGGCTTGGCAATCCACATATAGAGCAAGCCCAAGCCAATCACGATCGCAGTGCTCAGCACCATCGCATAGTTGATGTACCACGCCGCATCAGGTGTACGCGGCCAAGCCATGTTGATGATCGCACTGACACCGTAGGCCAGCGCGCCGATGTTGACCGGCCAGCCCCAGGCGCCGAGGGTGAATTTGCCGCTGGGTTTCCAGCCCTTCATGCGGGCGTAGAGAGCGGCGAGGACGATCATCTGGAAGGCCAGGTAGATGCCGATTGCGGCGAAGCTGACGATGGTGGCGACGGCGTCCTGCAGGAAGAAGCCGAGGATGATGATCAGTGCCGGCAGGACGCCGGAGACGAACAGCGCGGCAACCGGAACCTGGGTCGTAGGAGAAATCTTTTTCAGCAGTCGGCTGCCGATGACCATTTCGTCACGAGCGTAGGAATACAGCAGACGACTTGCCGCTGCTTGCAGGCTGATGACGCAGGAGATGAAGGAAATCATCACCACGCCCATCACCATTTTCGAACCGACCGGGCCGAAGGCGTTGTTGAGGATGGTGCCGACCGGGTCCTTGTCGGTGCCGTCGATCACGGCTTGCATGTCCGGCACGGCGAGGATCAGCGCCAGGCAGGCGAACATCGCCGCGATGCCGCCGATGTAGATGGTCATGCGCATGGCAATCGGGATCTGCTTGCTCGGGTTCGGGGTTTCTTCGGCCACGTCGCCGCAGGCCTCGAAGCCGTAGTACAGGAACATCCCCGCCAATGAAGCGGTCAAGAAGGCCGGCAGATACGAGCCGTTGACGCTGATATCGAAGGTGTTGAACAACACGCTGATCGGTTGATGACGCTCGAAGACCAGCAGGTAAACGCCGACGATCACCGCGCCGACCAGCTCGCAGAGGAAGCCGAACATGGCGATGCGCGCCAGCACCTTGGTGCCGCTGAGGTTGACCAGCGTGGCGAACAGCGTCAGCACCAGGGCGATGACAATGTTGGTGTTGTTACTGGGCTCAAAGCCGAGCATTGCAGCGAGGTAAGGTCCGGCACCCACCGCAACGGCAGCGATGGTCACGCACAGGGCGATGGAGTAAATCCAGCCGACCATCCACGCCCAGCGTTTGCCCACCAGGCGACGGGCCCACGGGTATACGCCACCGGAAATCGGGAACTGAGAAACCACTTCACCGAAGATCAGGCACACGAGTAATTGGCCGCAACCGACCAGCAAGTAGGCCCAGAACATCGGTGGCCCACCAGCGGCGAGGCACAGGCCGAAGAGGGTATAAACCCCTACGACCGGGGAGAGGTAGGTGAAGCCCAGGGCGAAGTTTTCCCACAGGCTCATGCTGCGGTTGAAGTTTGAGGTGTAACCCAGTTTGCGCAGCTGCTCGGCGTCGCTGTCGGCAACGGCTGCTGAGAGATCGGGTGATGCACTCATGTGTGTTTGCTCCATGAAATCGGCAGATTTCGGGTGTCCGAAACCGTGGCGGGGCTTTGGGAGCGCCGTCCGGATCGGTGGTTATTGTTTTGACTTCTATGGTCTGGAACCTGGTGGTGCCTAATGCCAGTTTCGGCCTTGAAACCGAGGTGACACCATCGCTGGCAAGCCAGCTCCCACAGGGACTGCGGAAATCATGTGGGAGCTGGCTTGCCAGCGATGCTTTTGCTTTTTAATGCTTGAACATCACATGCCGCACAATGGTGTAATCCTCCAATCCATACATCGACATGTCCTTCCCGTACCCGGACAATTTCTGACCGCCGTGAGGCATTTCGCTGACAAGCATGAAGTGCGTATTCACCCAGGTGCAGCCGTACTGCAACCGCGCGGACAGGCGATGGGCGCGGCCCACGTCGGCAGTCCACACCGATGACGCCAGGCCGTAGTCCGAATCGTTGGCCCAGCTCAGCACCTGCGCTTCATCAGTGAATTTGGTCACTGACACCACCGGGCCGAACACTTCGCGACGGACGATTTCGTCGTCTTGCTGCGCATCGGCCAACACGGTCGGTTCGAAGAAGAAGCCGTCGCCGTCCACCGCTTTACCGCCGGTGATCAAACGGATGTGCGACTGCGCCACGGCACGCTCGACGAACCCGGCCACGCGGTCGCGGTGTTGTGCGGTGATCAGCGGGCCGAGCTCAGTCGCCGGATCATCCTGCAAGCCGTACTTGATGCTGCTGACCGCCGCGCCGAGCTTCTCCACGAATTTGTCGTAGATGCCTTCCTGCGCGTAGATGCGGCAGGCGGCGGTGCAGTCCTGGCCGGCGTTGTAGAAGCCGAAGGTACGGATGCCTTCGACGGCGGCGTCAATGTCGGCATCGTCGAAGATGATCACCGGGGCCTTGCCGCCCAGTTCCATGTGCATGCGTTTGACGGTGTCGGCGGTGCTGGAAATGATGTTCGAACCGGTGGCGATCGAGCCGGTCAGCGACACCATGCGTACTTTCGGGTGCGTGACCAATGGGCTGCCGACCGTAGGGCCACGGCCGAACACCAGATTGAGCACGCCGGCCGGGAAAATCTCCGACGCCAATTGCGCCAGGCGCAGGGCGGTCAGCGGTGTTTGTTCCGACGGCTTGAGCACCACGGTATTACCAGCGGCGAGCGCCGGGGCGATTTTCCAGGCGACCATCATCAGCGGGTAGTTCCACGGCGCAATGGAGGCGATCACGCCCACTGGGTCGCGGCGGATCATCGAGGTATGGCCGGGCAGGTACTCGCCACCGGCCGAGCCGCTCATGCAGCGGCTGGCGCCGGCGAAGAAACGGAACACGTCGGCAATCGCCGGGATCTCGTCGTTCAGCGCGGCGCTGTAGGGTTTGCCGCAGTTGTCCGATTCCAGTTTGGCCAGCTCTTCACCGTGGGCTTCGATGGCGTCGGCGAATTTGAGCAGCAGCAGCGAACGTTCTTTCGGCGGAGTCTGCGACCAGCCGTCGAACGCGGCATCGGCGGCGCGCACGGCGGCATCGACCTGGGCTTCGCTGGCTTCGTTGATTTCCACCAGCACACGGCCCAGCGCCGGGTTGAACACCGGTTGGGCGGGGCCTTCACCGTTCTGCAGTTGGCCGTTGATCAAGAGTTGGGTTTGCATGGCATGTGTCCTCTTCGAAGCTGTTTATTTTTATCTGTAGAAACCGATCATCTGTAGGAGCCGGATTGCTGGCGATTGCGATGGGTCAGTCAACCTGATCGTTGAATGTGAACCCGCATCGCCAGCAAGCCGGCTCCTACAGGTTCGGTTTCTTCAGTGGATATTTGGTTATTTCCCGCCACTCCCCGCCACGCTCTCACCGCCCCGCGTCAGGTAATAAGCGCCAAGGATCGGCAGCATGGTCACGATCATCACCAGCATCGCGACGACGTTGGTCACCGGCACATCCCGTGGGCGGCTGAGCTGGTTGAGCAGCCACAGCGGCAGGGTGCGTTCATGGCCGGCGGTGAAGGTGGTGACAATGATTTCGTCGAACGACAGTGCGAACGCCAACATGCCGCCGGCCAGCAGCGCCGAGCCGAGGTTGGGCAGGATGATGTAGCGGAAGGTCTGCCAACCGTCGGCGCCGAGGTCCATCGAGGCCTCGATCAAACTGTGCGAGGTGCGGCGCAACCGGGCGATGACGTTGTTGTAGACGATCACCACGCAGAAGGTTGCGTGGCCGACGATGATGGTGAACATCCCCGGTTCGATCCCCAGCGTCTTGAAGGTCGCCAGCAAAGCGATCCCGGTGATGATCCCCGGCAGGGCAATCGGCAGGATCAGCATCAGTGAGATGCCTTGCTTGCCGAAGAAATCCCGGCGGTACAACGCCGCCGACGCCAGCGTGCCGAGGACCATGGCAATCAGGGTGGCAATCGAGGCGATCTGCAACGACAGTTTGATCGCTTCCAGCACGTCCGGCCGCGAGAACGCCACGCCGATCCATTTCAGGGTGAAGCCCTTGGGCGGAAAGCTGAACGCTGCGTCTTCGGTGTTGAAGGCGTACAGGAAGATGATCAGGATCGGGAAGTGCAGGAACACCAACCCGCCCCAGGCTGCGATTTTCAGGCCAAAAGAGGCTTTCTCAGAGTGCATCGAAGGCCCCCAGACGTTTGACGATGGACAGGTAAATGGCGATCAACACAATCGGCACCAGCGTGAACGCGGCCGCCATCGGCATGTTGCCGATCGCACCTTGTTGGGCATACACCATGCTGCCAACGAAGTAGCCCGGCGGGCCCACCAGTTGCGGCACGATGAAGTCGCCCAGCGTCAGTGAAAATGTAAAGATCGAGCCGGCGGCAATCCCCGGAATCGACAGCGGCAGAATCACTTGCATGAACGTCTGGCGCGGCTTGGCACCGAGGTCGGCAGAGGCTTGCAGCAGCGATGGCGGCAAGCGTTCCAGCGAAGCCTGGATCGGCAGGATCATGAACGGCAGCCAGATGTAGACGAACACCATGAAGCGTCCCAGGTGCGAGGTCGACAAGGTGCTGCCGCCAACGCCCGGAATGCCCAGCACTAACTGCAATACTGGCTCCAGCCCCAGATGCTGCACGAACCACTGCGCCACGCCGCCCTTGGCCAGCAGCAACGTCCAGGCGTAGGCCTTGACGATGTAGCTGGCCCACATCGGCATCATCACCGCGATGTAGAAAAACGCCTTGGTCTTGCCGGTGGTGTAGCGCGCCATGTAGTAGGCAATCGGGAACGCGACGATGGCGCTGGCGATCGACACGACGATGGCCATGCTCAGGGTGCGCAGGATGATGTCGAAGTTCGACGGCTGGAACAGCGCGGCAAAATTCGCCAGGGTCAGGTCCGGCGTGACCGCCATGGTGAAGTCATCGAACGTGTAAAAACCTTGCCACAACAAGGTCAGCAGCGAACCCAGATAGATTGCGCCGAACCACAGCAGCGGCGGCACCAAGAGCATCGACAGATACAGGTTAGGCCGGCGATACAACAGGTTGGAAAACCTGCGCAACGGCGAGCCGTTGGCCGGGGTGTGAGGGATAGCCACGCTGGTCATGTCACACCCCACCGACGATGGTGTCGTGCAACGGGATCATCGCTTCGCGTGCCCAGCGTGCGCTGAGGCGTTGCCCGGTCTGATGTTGCGCGCTGCTGTCGATCCACTGGTTGTTGGCCTGGCTGATGTTCAAGGTCTGGCCGTTTTCCAGTTTCAGTTCATAGCGCGTGGCACTGCCCTGGTACTGGATGTCATGCAGCAAACCGCTGACTTCGATCTCGTGTGCAGCCAGCGGGCCTTCGCCGAAACGCACGTGTTCCGGACGGATCGAAAACGGTTGTGGATTACCGCTCAACTGCTTCGCCAGATCACCGCGAATCACGTTGGAAGTGCCAACGAATTCCGCGACGAATGTGGTCGCCGGTTTCATGTACAGATTGCGCGGGGTGTCGACCTGTTCGATGCGGCCCTTGTTGAACACCGCCACGCGGTCGGACATCGACAGCGCTTCGGTCTGGTCGTGGGTGACAAAAATGAAGGTGATGCCGAGTTGGCGTTGCAGTTTCTTCAGCTCGCTTTGCATTTGTTCGCGCAACTTCAGGTCCAGCGCGCCGAGTGGTTCGTCGAGCAGCAACACACGCGGGCGATTAACCAGTGCGCGAGCCAGGGCCACACGCTGACGCTGACCACCGGAGAGCTGCACCGGTTTGCGCTCGCCGTAGCCGCCGAGAGCGACCATGTCGAGGGCTTCTTCGGCGCGTTTGTGGCGTTCGGCTTTGCCGACGCCTTTGACTTTCAAACCATAGGCGACGTTGTCACGAACGTTCATGTGCGGGAACAGCGCGTAATCCTGGAACACGGTGTTCACGTCACGCTGATAGGGCGGCAGCCCGGCGGCCTCTTCGCCATGAATACGGATCGAGCCCGCGCTCGGTTGTTCGAAACCGGCGATCAGGCGCAGACAAGTGGTTTTGCCCGAGCCGGAAGGCCCCAGCATGGAGAAAAACTCGCCGTCCTGGATGTCGATGGAAACCCGGTCTACGGCTTTCACTTCGCCGAAAAGACGGGAAACGTTGGTGAACTGGACTGCAAGCGTCATGGTGCGGTGCTCCCAAAAGGCGAGGGCCGTCGCAGCGGCCCTGCCTGGACTTCTGAAAAATCTGAAACGAAATGCTGTTGTGGCGAGGGAGCTTGCTCCCGCTGGAGAGCGAAGCTCTCCCAAAAAGGGTTGATGCGGTTTACCTGACAGACCGCATTGACTGGTTTTGGGGTGGCTTCGCCACCCAGCGGGAGCAAGCTCCCTCGCCACAGGTGAGCGGTGTGTTACCTGCCGCCCATGATCGCGATGTAATCCTGGGTCCAGCGGCTGTACGGCACGAACTTGCCGCCTTCAGCCTGCGGGGTTTTCCAGAAGGCGATCTTGTCGAACTGGTCGAAACCATTGGTCTTGCAGCCTTCGGCGCCCAGCAATTCGCTGCCGGTGCAGGCGGCCGGTACGGCTGGCAGCGAGCCAAACCATGCCGCCACGTCACCCTGGACTTTCGGTTGCAGCGACCAATCCATCCACTTGTAGGCGCAGTTCGGGTGCTTGGCTTCGGCGTGCAGCATGGTGGTGTCGGCCCAACCGGTGGCACCTTCTTTCGGGATGGTCGAAGCGATCGGCTGTTTCTCGTTGACCAGACCGTTGACCTGATACGGCCAGGCCCCGGACGCGACCACGCCTTCGTTCTTGAAGTCACTCATTTGCACAGTGGTGTCGTGCCAGTAGCGGTGGATCAACGGCTGCTGGGCGCGCAACAGATCGAGCACGGCCTTGTATTGCGCTTCGGTCAATTCGTAGGGGTTCTGGATGCCCAGTTCCGGCTTGGCGGACTTGAGGTATAGCGCCGCGTCGGCGATGTAGATCGGGCCGTCGTAGGCCTGCACACGCCCCTTGTTCGGCTTGCCGTCCGGGAGGTTTTGCGCATTGAACAACACGCCCCAACTGTCGGGTGCAGTCTTGAACACGTTGGTGTTGTACATCAGCACGTTCGGCCCCCACTGGTACGGGGTGCCGTAGGTTTGTTTGTTGACCACGTACCACGGCGCATCGTTGAGGCGTGGGTCGAGGTTCTTCCAGTTCGGGATCAACGCGGTGTTGATCGGCTGCACACGCTTGCCGACGATCAAGCGCAGGGAGGCGTCGCCGGATGCGGTCACCAGATCGTAACCACCCTTGGCCATCAGGCTGACCATCTCATCGGATGTCGCGGCGGTTTTTACGTTGACCTTGCAGCCGGTTTCCTTCTCGAAACCGGTGACCCAGTCGTAGGCCTTGTCGCTCTCGCCACGTTCGATGTAGCCAGGCCACGCCACGATATCCAATTGGCCTTCGCCCGCCCCGACAGCTTTCAGCGGCTCGGCGGCCTGGACACTGGCACTGGCCAGCAGCGCGGTGGTGATTGCACTGAGCAGTGCGGTCTTGTGCACGAACATGGGATTTCCCTCTTTTTTAAATTATGGTCGGGGCAGTTTTTGAACGTGGGTTTCAACGTTGCAAGCACGATCCTGTAGGAACCGGCTTGCTGGCGAAGAGGCCTTCAAGCCTTGCGTTGTCATTGCTGACGTCTTCGCCGGCAAGCCAGCGCCTACAAGGGGCGCGGTGTTCTAACGTTTCAACTTCAATGCCTTTACGGCTAATTGTTAGCGTAGTGCTCTTTTATAAATGCTGTCCGTGGCGCGCCATGATGTGCCGCACCACGCTGTAATCCTGAAGCGAATCGCTGGACAGGTCCTTGCCATAGCCCGAACGCTTGAGGCCGCCGTGGGGCATTTCGCTGACCAGCATGAAATGGCTGTTGATCCAGGTGCAGCCGTACTGCAACCGCGCGGCGACCTGCATCGCCTTGTCGAGATTTTGAGTCCACACCGAAGACGCCAGGCCGTATTCCGAATCGTTGGCCCAGTCCACCGCTTGTTCGAGTTCATTGAAACGGGTCACGGTGACGACCGGCCCGAACACTTCGCGCTGGACGATTTCATCGTTCTGTTTGCAACCGGCCAGCAGGGTCGGCTGGTAATAGAAACCGGCACCGGAATGCACCGCTGCGCCGGTCACTCGTTCGATGTGCGGCTGGCCGAGGGCGCGCTCGACAAAACTGGCCACGCGGTCGCGTTGGCGGGTGCTGATCAGTGGCCCGATTTCGTTGTCCGCATCGCGCTTGCCAGCGAAACGCAAACTGCTGACCGCCGCGCCGAGTTCGGCCACCAGACGATCGTGAATCCCGGCTTGTGCATAAACCCGGCACGCGGCGGTGCAATCCTGGCCGGCGTTGTAATAGCCGTAGGTGCGCACGCCTTCGACCACCGCTTGAATGTCCGCGTCGTTGCACACGATCACCGGGGCCTTGCCGCCGAGTTCGAGGTGAGTGCGCTTGAGGGTTTTCGCGGCGGCCTGGAGGATTTTCTGCCCGGTGACGATATCGCCGGTCAACGACACCATCCGCACTTTTGGGTGGCTGACCAGATGACTGCCGACGCCTTCACCGCCACCACAGATGATGTTGATCACGCCACGTGGCAGGATTTCGGCGAGCGCTGGCGCGAGGGCCAGAATCGACAACGGTGTGTGCTCGGAAGGCTTGAATACCAGGGTGTTGCCAGCAGCCAGGGCCGGGGCGATTTTCCACGCGGCCATCATGATCGGGTAGTTCCACGGCGCAATCGATGCCACCACGCCAATCGGGTCGCGGCGGACCATGCTGGTGTAGCCCGGCAGGTATTCGCCGCTGAGCTGGCCGGTCTGGCAGCGCACGGCGCCAGCGAAGAAGCGGAACACGTCAACGGTGGCGGTCAAATCGTCCTGGCGGGCCAGGTGCAACGGCTTGCCGCAGTTGAGTGCTTCGAGGCGGGCGAGATGATCGGCGTTTTTTTCGATGGCGTTGGCGATGTCCAGCAGCAGGTTCGAGCGTTGCTGTGGCGTGGTCCGTGACCAACCGGCGAAGGCGCGGTGGGCGGCAAGGATGGCGGCTTCGACTTGCTCGGTGCTGGCTTCGGCGATCTGCGTCAGGATTTCGCCCGTAGCCGGGTTGAGGATCGGTTCGACAAAACCCTGACCGGCGACCAATTCTCCATCGATCAACAACGCGGTGAACAACGGGGTCTGCGCGCCAGCCATTTTTCGGATTCTCTTTTTTTGTGTGGCGTCTTGTAACGACATAGCGGCACTCCCTGTGACTGGGGCCCGCGTCTTATATAGATGCAACAAGACTAGTGCGCGGACCCGAGGTCGACAAATTCTAAATACTGAAGGTGGCGTTCGATTAAATAGATGGCTTGCGCCCGCCATGGGGTTGTTCCCGGGCAACGGTCAAAAACGGATCCACCAGCGCCGGCCGCGCGGTGCCACGGCGCCATGCCAGGCCGACGTCGAGGGTCTGGCTCAAGTCGGCAATCGGTCGGGCTTCGATGATGTCGCCCTCCAGTGACCATGGGCGATAGGTCATATCCGGTTGGATCGACACGCCCAGTCCGGCGGCCACCAGGCTTCGCACGGCTTCGGTCGAGGCGGTGCGCAAGGTAATGCGCGGTTGCAAACCCGCGCCGGTCCACAGGCGCTGGGCATTGCGATCCATTTCATCGACGTTTAGTTGAATCAGCGGCTCGCGGGCTACGTCGGCGAGGTTGATGCTGTCGTGTTCCAGCAACGGATGTTGCGCCGGAAGCCACAGCCGGTGGGGCGAGTGGGTCAGCACTTCGGTCTGCAAGGCGTGACGGTCTTCGAGGTTGGAGAGGATCAGCACACCGACATCGATTTCGCCACTGACCAGTAGATGCTCGATGTACGGGCGCTCATCCTCCATCACGCGGATTTCGACGTTGGGGTAGGCGCGCTGGAAACGTGTGAGCAAATCCGCCAGGTAGTAACCGGCTACCAGGCTGGTCACCCCGATAATCAACTGCCCGGCGACCTGATCGGTGCTCTGTTGCAGGCTGCGTTTGGCATTGTCCACGGTGGCCAGGATCAGGTGAGCCTGGCGCAAAAATTGATGGCCCTGATGGGTCAGGGTCATGCCCTTGGCATGGCGGCTGAACAGGCTGACACCGATTTCCTCTTCAAGCTGCTGGATCGCCAATGTCAGAGTGGATTGGGAAATGAAAGCGGTTTGTGCGGCGGCGGAGATTGAGCCGGTCTCGGCCACGGCGATGAAATGACGGATCTGACGCAAGGTCATCATGGGAAGCGTATCCGGTGGGCGGTTTTTATCGATTGGTTCGAGTGTATATCGGAATTTTAGAAGGAGGCTGTGAGCTTCAAGCTTTAAGTAAAAGCAGGAGCAACATCTGGAAGCACTCTCGTCGGCAGGCCTTGGGCACTTTCGATCTAGGCTGGAGGCCTTATGGTCCGATTGAACCCTTTTTGTGGAGGCGGAAAATGAACACCCGTGGATTGCTCGATCAGCTACTCAAGTCTGGCCAGGACATGTTGCAGAACAAGGCGGGCGGGTCGCAGAACAAATCCTCCGGCGCAGGATTGGGCGGATTGCTCGGCGGTAGCGGTGGCTCGGGAGGCCTTGGCGGTTTGCTCTCTGGCGCGAGCGGCGGTGCATTGGCGGCCGGTGCCATGGGCCTGTTGCTGGGCAGCAAGAAGGCGCGCTCGGTCGGCGGCAAAGTCGCGGTCTATGGCGGCCTCGCCGCGTTGGGTGTGCTGGCCTACAAGGCCTACGGCAATTGGCAAGCCCAGCAGGGCACGGCGCCGAGGACTGAGCCGCAAACCCTCGATCGCTTGCCTGCGGCGCAAGTCGAGCAACACAGCCAGGCGATTCTCAAGGCGTTGGTGGCTGCGGCCAAGGCTGATGGTCATATAGACGAACGCGAACGCGAGCTGATCGAAGGTGAGTTCACCAAGCTCGACAATGATCAGGAGTTGCAACACTGGCTGCATGCCGAACTCAACAAACCGCTGGACCCAAGCGACGTCGCCCGTGCTGCCACCACGCCGGAAATGGCTGCGGAGATGTACATCGCCAGTGTGATGCTGGTGGACGAGGAGAGCTTTATGGAGAAGTCCTACCTTGATGAACTGGCGCGGCAGCTCAAACTTGAGCCGGGGCTGAAGGCAGAGTTGGAGAAGCAGGTGCGACAAACTTTCCTGTAATTTTTCATATCATCACGGTGTCAATGGCGACAAGTCATTGACCTTCGCGAGTGTGATGCTCGTTGGCTACTCAGGGTTTGCATCCCTGAGTAGTCGTGCCCGGTTCGGGGCCTGATATTCATTGCGAGCCGGTCAGCGACTGGTGTCTCGCGCTACGTCCTAGAAACCTGAGACCGAGGGATAAATCCTCAGGTAAACTTTCTGCGATTTTTTGGGTTCATCAGAATAATAAAATTTGCCAACTCAGTTCGCGGAGTAATTATCCATTGGAGAGAAAACTTGCAGGCAGTCCGATTAGTACTACGCTCGTCCTCTCAACGATGGGTTGTTTCCTGATAGAGAAACAGCGGAGCCCGGTCATCGTCGATGATCATTGGGGCTTGAGCCCATTGAAAACGTTACCCTTCGCATGTATCTACTCAGGACTTGCCGCATGACTTCACAAGGCCGGCTGGCGCATCTGGATGTCCTGAGAGGCATCGCAGCGATGATGGTCGTTTTGGCACACTTCATCGAAAGAACGCCACTCAAGGATAATGTTTTCTTTACCTTCGTGAACCTTGGGCAAATAGGTGTTGTGTTGTTCTTTTTGCTAAGCGGGATGGTAATACCGTATAGCCTGAAAGAGGGAAAACATGCACTAGCCGCTTTTGCAATCTCTCGATTTTTCAGGCTGTATCCGGCCTACTGGTTTTCTATTGCATTGGCGGTTATAAGTTCGTATTGGTTTTTATCGACGGGTGTATCGCTTAAAGTGCTCGCTGCTAATCTAACGATGTTTCAGGCGGTATTCAGAGCTCCGGATTTGTTTGGGGTCTATTGGACCCTGATTATAGAGATGTTCTTTTACATTTTGTGCTCGGGGCTTTTTGGTTTTGGTTTGCTCAGTCGAGCTTCTGTGCGGTTTAAAGCAGCTGTCGGGTTGCTGGTTTTAGCCTTAATATTTTCAGTGGCAAGATATTATTTGGCAAAAAAAATCCCCGTGGCAGTGCCGTTGTGTATGTCAATCATGTTTTTCGGCAGTTTCTGGCGAGAGGCCAGTTTGGGATATGCGAGCAAAGAAGTTCGTCGGTATATTTATATTTGGATGGCGTTGTTCGTTGTTTTTCTGCCGCTTATCTGTTTGCTCTCTTACAGTAATAATTACGGGTACAACGAGAATCCTTATGCCTATTTTGTTAGCTATGCGATAGGCATGATGTTTGGTGTTGTTATGACACTGTACTTTCGACTATCAATAAAAATTCTGAGCTATTTGGGTGCTATTAGTTACTCGACTTATTTGATACATCCCTTCTTTCTGGAATGGGCTGCGCATTGGGTGGACTTGAGTGCAGAGTTTAACGTTGGCGTTTTTTTTGATTTACATCCTGGCGACGCTTACGCTATCGAGTATTAGTTATTCATTGATAGAGAAACCCTGTGTAAGTCTTGGGCGGAGACTCAATCTACGACTTCAGGCCGGTTTCGAGAATGAGTTGGAACTGAGACAAGAGCCCGCCGACGCGGAGGCCTCCGTTTCTGATGGAGGACGGCTGCCGCAGCTTCACAAGCGACTTTGATCCATTGGGCAAAAACACGGTGCCACAGCGGGGTCTGGGTTTTTTTTGCGCAAAGGAAAAGTAGTGCTCTGTGTCTTATAAATGAAACACCGCCCTCGGCTATACTCCCCGCATTTCGAAACAAGCCCGAGGATTGACTGTGAAGAACTGGACGTTGCGCCAACGCATTTTGGCGAGCTTTGCGGTAATCATCGCCATCATGCTGTTGATGGTGGTCGTCTCGTATTCCCGGCTGTTGAAGATCGAAACCAGCGAAGCCAGCATGCGCGACGACGCGCTCCCAGGCGTTTATTACAGCTCGATGATTCGCGGCGCGTGGTCCGACAGCTATCTACGAATCCAGGAAATGCTCGGCCTGAAAGAAGGGCAGGGTTTCAGCGCCGAGGACGAGAACAACTTCAAGGCCTATGCCGCTCGCCTGCAAGAGCAGATCGGTCATTACCGCGAGACCATCACGACGGACGAGGATAAGGTCGAATACTCAGCCTTCGACGAAATCCACAAAGAATACGACCGGATTCTGGCGACAGTTATCGACTTGCATAAACGCAACCAGGAAGTCGAAGCGATCAAGATGTTCAACGAACAACTGACGCCGACCTGGACCGAAGGCCGCAAGAAGATCAACGACATCCTGGTTCACAACAAATCAGTGGCCGACGCGGCAGTAGCCGCCATCGATGACGCCGTCGTCACCGCCAAAGTCATCATGGGCATTTCCCTGATATTTGCCGTACTCGCCGCCGGCCTCTGCGGCCTGCTGCTGATGCGCGCGATCATGGCGCCGATGAATCGCATCGTGCACATCCTCGAAGTCATGCGTACAGGCGACCTCAGCCGTCGCCTGAACCTGGAACGCAAGGACGAGTTCGGCGCCGTGGAAACCGGCTTCAACGACATGATGGCTGAGCTGACATCCTTGGTGTCTCAAGCCCAGCGCTCCTCGGTGCAGGTCACCACATCGGTCACCGAGATCGCCGCGACCTCTAAGCAACAGCAAGCCACCGCCACCGAAACCGCCGCCACCACTACGGAAATCGGCGCGACGTCCCGAGAAATCGCCGCAACATCCCGTGACCTGGTGCGCACCATGACCGAAGTCTCTACGGCTGCCGATCAGGCCTCGGTGGCTGCCGGTTCTGGTCAGCAGGGCCTGGCGCGCATGGAAGAAACCATGCATTCGGTGATGGGCGCGGCCGATCTGGTCAATGCCAAACTGGCGATCCTCAACGAGAAGGCTGGCAACATCAATCAGGTGGTGGTGACCATCGTCAAAGTCGCCGACCAGACCAACCTGCTGTCTCTCAATGCCGCGATTGAAGCCGAGAAGGCCGGGGAATACGGTCGCGGTTTTGCCGTGGTCGCCACCGAAGTACGACGCCTGGCGGACCAGACTGCCGTCGCCACCTACGACATCGAGCAGATGGTGCGCGAGATTCAGTCGGCGGTGTCTGCCGGTGTGATGGGCATGGACAAGTTTTCCGAAGAAGTGCGCCGCGGCATGTCCGAAGTGCAGCAGGTCGGCGAGCAGTTGTCGCAAATCATCCATCAGGTTCAGGCGCTGGCGCCGCGGGTATTGATGGTCAATGAAGGCATGCAGGCCCAGGCCACCGGCGCCGAACAGATCAACCACGCGCTGGTGCAATTGGGCGATGCCAGCAGCCAGACCGTGGAATCCCTGCGCCAGGCCAGTTTCGCCATCGACGAGCTAAGCCAGGTGGCCGTCGGGCTGCGCAGTGGCGTTTCGCGATTCAAAGTCTGATGAGCGAACTCACGGCCAAACGCACTGCGGTGAAGCAGGCGTTGCACGCGTTGTTTCTGGTGTTCCGCATCGGCAGCGAGCGTTATGCCTTGCAGGCCATCGAAGTCGCGGAAGTGCTGCCGCGTGTGCCCCTGAAGCCGATTCCCCACGCGCCCGATTGGGTCGCCGGGGTTTTCGCCTATCGCGGTGCGGTGGTGCCAGTGATCGACCTGTGCGCGTTGACCTTTGGTACGCCTGCGCAAGCGCGTACCAGCACTCGGTTGGTACTCGTCCATTACCGTGCGGAGGAAAGCGCAGACGTGAAATTGCTCGGGTTGATTCTGGAGCAGGCCACCGACACCTTGCGCTGCAATCCGATGGATTTTAAGCCCTATGGCTTGGACAATCGTCAGGCGCCATACCTCGGGCCTGTTCGTGAAGATGCCCAGGGCTTGCTGCAATGGGTGCGGGTCGCCGATCTGCTGGATGAGCGAGTTCGCGCACTGTTGTTTCCAACTCCGCCGCTGGACCTGGCATTGCTTGAGGAGCAGCGATGAACAGCGATCAGCGGTTTTTCGATTTTCTCAAGGAGCGCATCGGCCTCGACGTGACCTCGGTAGGCCCGGCGATCATCGAGCGGGCGGTGCGCCAGCGCAGTGCCGCGTCGAATGCGCAGACGGCCGACGAATACTGGCGCACCTTGCAGGGTTCCAGCGACGAGCAACAAGCGCTGATCGAAGCGGTGATCGTCCCGGAAACCTGGTTTTTCCGTTACCCGGAATCCTTCGTCACCTTGGCAAAGCTGGCGAGTAAACGCCTGGCCGACATCAACAATATGCGCGCCCTGCGAATCCTCAGTTTGCCGTGTTCCACCGGTGAAGAGCCGTACTCGATTGCCATGGCGCTGCTGGATGCCGGGTTCAAGCCACATCAGTTCAAGGTCGAAGGCATGGACGTCAGCCCGCTGTCAGTGGAAAAGGCCCGCCGTGCGTTGTACGGCAAGAACTCCTTTCGCGGCCAGGACCTGAGCTTTCGTGACCGGCATTTCATCGCCGAACATGAGGCTTATCGACTCAGCGGCCGGGTCCAGGAGCAAGTGCGCCTGCAGGTCGGTAACCTGCTCGATCCGACATTGCTGGCCAACGAGCCCGCCTATGACTTCGTGTTCTGCCGCAACCTGCTGATTTATTTCGACCTGCCGACGCAAAAACAGGTGTTCGAGGTGCTCAAGCGCCTGACCCATGTCGATGGCGTGTTGTTTATCGGTCCGGCCGAGGGCAGTTTGCTGGGGCGTTTGGGCATGCGCTCGATTGGCATCGCGCAATCCTTTGCCTTCAGTCGCCAAAGCGCGCCAGAGCCCGAACCTCTGCCGGCATTCGTTCCCACACCATTGCCAGCGCCACAACCCGTGCGCAAGATCGCACCAGTACCGACTCAACGGCGCCCGTTCGCCAGCGTTGTGCAGACATCGCACTCGGCTAAACCGAACATATCCGACGCCGCCGCGCTGCTGGCAAACATCGCCGCGCTCGCCAACGAGGGCAAAAGCGCCGAAGCCCGCGCCGCCTGCGAAAGCTATTTGCGCCACCACGAACCGGTCGCCCAGGTGTTTTACTGGCTGGGACTGCTCAGCGATGTCGCCGGCAGCCTCCTCGAAGCCCAGGGGTTTTATCGCAAGGCGTTGTACCTCGAACCGCAACATTCCGACGCGTTGATGCACCTGGCCGCCTTGCTGCAATCCCAGGGCGACACGGTCGGTGCCAGACGATTGCAGGACCGCGCCGCCCGCAGCGAGCGCGCCGCTGACAGTGAGCGTAAACGATGATCGCCTCCGACACCTTTAGCGTCACCCGTGAAGATGCCCAGGCCATCGACGACTGCTGGAACCGCATCGGTATTCACGGCGACAAATCCTGCCCGCTGCTGACCGAACACATTCATTGCCGCAATTGCGCGGTGTACTCGGCGGCCGCCACGCGTCTGCTGGATCGTTACGCGTTACAGCAGGAGGATCGCGCGCAAGTCTCCACTGCGGTCGAGGTCGAGGTTAAAACCCGCTCGCTGCTGATGTTTCGCCTCGGCGAAGAGTGGCTGGGTCTGGCCACTCGCAGTCTGGTGGAAGTGGCGCCGTTGCAAGCCATTCACTCATTGCCGCATCAACGTTCCCGGGCGTTGCTCGGTGTGGCGAATGTGCGTGGAGCGCTGGTCGCGTGCCTGTCTTTGGTTGAATTGCTGGGACTGGATGGCGTCAGCAGCGTGGCCTCGGGCGCGCGGGTCATGCCGCGCATGCTGATCATCGCCGCCCACGGTGGGCCGGTGGTGGTGCCGGTGGATGAAGTGGACGGCATCCACGCCATCGACGAGCGCATCCTCGAAGCGGCGTCTCGCTCCGGCCCGCAGGCCAATGCCAAATACACCCGTGGCGTGCTGCAATTCAAAGGTCGTAGCCTGCGTTGGCTGGATGAAGAACAGCTGTTGTCCGCCGTGACCCGGAGCCTCACATGACCCCCGAGCAGATGCGCGACGCCTCTTTGCTGGAGCTGTTCAGCCTGGAAGCCGAGGCTCAGACCCAGGTGCTGAGCGCCGGTCTGTTGGCGCTGGAACGTAATCCGACCCAGGCCGATCAACTTGAATCGTGCATGCGCGCGGCGCATTCGCTCAAAGGTGCGGCGCGAATCGTTGGCGTCGATGCCGGTGTCAGCGTCGCCCATGTCATGGAAGATTGCCTTGTCAGCGCTCAGGAAGGGCGGCTTTACCTGCGCCCGGAACACATCGATGCGCTGCTGCAAGGCACCGATCTGCTGATGCGCATCGCCACACCGAACAGCGCGCCGGGGTCTGCGGAAATCGAAGCCTATGTGACATTGATGGGGCGTTTGCTCGATCCGATGGCCGCTGCCATACCCAACATGACACCGGCCGCGCCGGTGATGGCAGAGCTACAACTCGAAGCACCAGCCGCGCCCGTTATTGAAGAACCAGCCCCTGTCACTGAACCGCTATCGGCGTCTCCGAAGCAGACCAAGCGCACCACCGAAAATGGCGAGCGTGTATTGCGGGTCACCGCCGAGCGCCTGAACAGCCTGCTCGATTTGTCGAGCAAATCCCTGGTGGAAACCCTGCGGCTCAAACCGCACCTGGCGACCATGCAACGGCTCAAGCGCATCCAGAACAACAGCCTGCGCGCGCTGGAAAATCTCAACGTCCATCTCAAGGATCACACCCTGAGCCTCGAAGCCCAGGAAGCCCTAGAAGATGCGCGTCGTCTGCTGGCGGAATCCCAGCAATTGCTGGTGGAAAAAAACGCCGAACTGGATGAATTCGCCTGGCAGGCCGGTCAGCGCGCGCAGGTGTTGTACGACACCGCCCTGGCTTGCCGCATGCGGCCGTTCGCCGATGTCTTGACGGGCCAGGTGCGCATGGTCCGCGACCTTGGCCGCAGTCTCGGCAAGCAAGTGCGCCTGGAGATCGAGGGTGAGAAGACCCAGGTCGATCGCGACGTGCTGGAAAAGCTCGAAGCGCCGCTGACGCATCTGCTGCGCAACGCCGTCGATCACGGCATCGAAACTCCGGAACAACGCTTGTTGGCCGGCAAACCGGCGGAAGGCCTGATTCGCCTGCGCGCCTCCCATCAGGCCGGTTTGCTGGTGCTGCAACTGAGCGATGACGGCAGCGGCGTCGATCTGGAAAAGGTCCGCCGCAGCATCGTCGAACGCCAGTTGTCCCCGGCCGAAACTGCTGCGCAATTGAGTGAAGAGGAGCTGTTGACGTTCCTGTTCCTGCCCGGTTTCAGTTTGCGCGACACGGTCACTGAAGTTTCCGGTCGTGGCGTCGGCCTCGATGCGGTGCAGCACATGGTCCGCCAGTTACGTGGCGCAGTGGTGCTGGAGCAGACGGCGGGCGAGGGCAGTCGCTTCCATCTGGAAGTGCCGCTGACCCTGTCGGTGGTGCGCAGTCTGGTGGTGGAAGTAGGCGACGAAGCCTATGCCTTTCCGCTGGCCCACATCGAGCGCATGTGCGATCTGGAGCCGGCGGACATCGTTCAGGTCGAGGGCCGCCAGCATTTCTGGCACGAGGGCCGGCATGTCGGGCTGGTCGCGGCCAGTCAGTTGTTGCAGCGTCCGGCGAGTCAGGGCAGCCAGCAAACCCTGAAGGTCGTGGTGATCCGCGAGCGCGATGCGGTTTACGGCGTGGCGGTGGAGCGTTTTATCGGTGAGCGGACGCTGGTGGTGTTACCGCTGGATGAACGTCTGGGCAAGGTCCAGGACATTTCCGCCGGCGCCTTGCTCGACGACGGTTCGGTGGTGTTGATCGTCGACGTCGAAGACATGCTGCGTTCGGTGGACAAACTGCTCAATACCGGGCGTCTGGAGCGCATTGCCCGGCACGGTAACCAGGCCGTCGAAGCGGCGCGCAAGCGGGTTCTGGTGGTCGATGACTCCCTCACCGTGCGCGAACTGCAACGCAAGTTGTTGCTCAATCGCGGCTATGACGTGGCCGTGGCGGTCGACGGCATGGATGGCTGGAATGCCCTGCGCTCTGAGGATTTCGACCTGCTGATCACCGACATCGACATGCCACGCATGGACGGCATCGAACTGGTGTCGTTGTTGCGCCGGGATAGCCGTCTGCAATCGCTGCCGGTGATGGTGGTGTCGTACAAGGATCGTGAAGAGGATCGCCGTCGTGGACTGGATGCCGGAGCCGACTATTATCTAGCCAAGGCCAGTTTTCATGATGATGCCCTGCTCGATGCAGTGGTTGAGCTCATAGGAGGAGCGCGGGCATGAAGATCGCAATCGTCAACGACATGCCCATGGCGGTGGAGGCTCTGCGCCGGGCGCTGGCTTTCGAGCCGGCGCATCAGGTGGTCTGGGTTGCCAGCAATGGCGAGGAAGCGGTGCAAAAGTGCGCCGAACAGACGCCGGACCTGATTCTGATGGATCTGATCATGCCGGTGATGGACGGCGTGGAGGCCACCCGGCGGATCATGGCGCAAACGCCCTGCGCCATCGTCATCGTCACCGTGGATCGCCAACAGAACGTGCACCGGGTGTTCGAAGCCATGGGCCATGGCGCCCTGGACGTGGTCGATACCCCGACCCTCGGTGCCGGCAACGCCCAGGAGGCGGCGGCGCCGTTGCTGCGCAAGATCATGAATATCGGCTGGTTGATTGGCGATAAAGGTCATCGGGAGCGGTCGGCCCCCGGTCCGGCACGTAGTTCGGGCTCGCGTCAGGGTCTGATCGCCATTGGTTCATCCGCTGGCGGACCGGCAGCGCTGGAAGTCCTGCTTAAAGGGCTGCCGCGCGATTTTTCTCCGGCCATCGTTCTGGTGCAGCACGTTGACCAAGTGTTCGCCGCCGGCATGGCCGAATGGCTCGGCAGCGCCAGCGGGCTCAATGTGCGCCTGGCCCAGGAAGGCGAAACGCCGCAAAGCGGAACCGTGTTGCTGGCCGGCACCAACCACCATATTCGTTTGTTGAAAAACGGCACGCTGGCCTACACCGCCGAACCGGTCAACGAGATCTATCGGCCCTCGATCGATGTGTTTTTCGAGAGCGTGGCCAATTACTGGAACGGTGATGCGGTAGGCGTTTTGCTTACGGGCATGGGGCGAGATGGTGCGCAAGGGCTTAAACTCATGCGCCAACAGGGTTACCTGACCATCGCGCAGGACCAACAAAGCAGTGCGGTGTATGGCATGCCGAAGGCGGCTGCGGCCATCGACGCCGCCGTGGAAGTACGCCCGCTGGAAAAGATAGCGTCACGATTGCTGGAGATTTTTCCCAAATGACCACCCTTGGCAATCCTGGCTCAAGTAGTAATCAGGTGATCGCACATGAATGATTTACAGCTCGACGACTTCAAGACTGACGAAAACGCCGCCATGGTGTTGCTGGTGGACGATCAGGCAATGATCGGCGAGGCAGTGCGACGCGGGCTGTCGAACGAAGAAAACATCGACTTCCATTTCTGCGCCGACCCGCATCAGGCCATAGCCCAGGCGGTTCGTATCAAGCCGACGGTGATCCTGCAGGATCTGGTCATGCCCGGCCTTGACGGCCTGAGCCTGGTGCGCGAATACCGCAATCATCCGGCGACCAAAGACATTCCGATCATCGTCCTGTCGACCAAGGAAGACCCGCTGATCAAAAGCGCGGCGTTCGCGGCCGGGGCCAACGATTATCTGGTCAAACTGCCGGACAACATCGAGCTGGTGGCGCGCATTCGCTATCACTCGCGCTCCTACATGACCTTGCTGCAACGAGACGCGGCGTACCGCGCCTTGCGCGTCAGCCAGCAGCAATTGCTCGATACCAACCTGGTGCTGCAACGCCTGATGAACTCCGACGGCCTGACCGGGCTGTCGAACCGCCGGCATTTTGATGAATACCTGGAGCTTGAGTGGCGCCGCTCGCTGCGTGAGCAGAGCCAGTTGTCGTTGTTGATGATCGACGTCGATTACTTCAAGACCTACAACGACACCTTCGGTCACCTGGAGGGCGACGAAGCCCTGCGTCAGGTCGCCGCGGCGATCCGCGAAGCCAGCGCCCGACCGTCGGACCTCCCGGCCCGTTACGGCGGCGAAGAGTTTGCCCTGGTATTGCCTAATACTTCACTAGGTGGTGCGCGGCTGGTGGCGGAAAAACTGCGCATGACCGTGGCGGCGCTGAAGATCCCCCACATTTCCCCGACCGAAGGGTCAAGCCTCACCATCAGCATCGGCCTGTCGACCATCACCCCGACACCCGGCAGCAACTGCCGCGAATTGATCTCGGCGGCGGACAAAGGGCTGTACCTGGCGAAGCACAATGGGCGTAATCAGGTGGGCATCGCCTGATTTGGCGAACACCCCCCCTGTAGGAGCTGCCGCAGGCTGCGATCTTTTGATCTTGAAAAACAACATCAAAAGATCGCAGCCTTCGGCAGCTCCTACAAATGGTTGCCTCGATCCCCCAAACCATTCGCCGCTAAAGCCGCCAGGCGGGCTGCCGTGACAGTCTGATTACGTTATACTCGCCGGCTTTCAAAAGTTCGCCAACGAGTGCTGCCCACCATGGAAATCAACCCGATCCTTAACACCATCAAGGACCTGTCCGAGCGCTCCGAAACCATTCGGGGGTATCTTTGACTACGATCAAAAGCATGAGCGTCTGACCGAGGTCAATCGCGAGCTTGAAGATCCGAGTGTCTGGAACAAACCTGAGTACGCCCAGGAGCTGGGCCGCGAGCGCTCTGCGCTGGCGCAGATCGTCGAAACCCTGGACGAACTGACCACCGGTCTGGCCGATTGCCGCGACCTGCTGGACATGGCCGTCGAAGAAAACGACGAAGGCGCAGTCGACGATGTCGTCGCCGAACTGGCCCGTCTCGAGGAAAACCTCGCCAAGCTTGAATTCCGTCGCATGTTCAGCCACGAAATGGACCCGAACAACGCGTACCTGGACATCCAGGCCGGTTCCGGCGGCACCGAAGCCCAGGACTGGGCCAACATCCTGTTGCGCATGTACCTGCGTTGGGCTGACAAACGCGGTTTCGACGCGACCATCATGGAGCTGTCCGCCGGTGAAGTCGCCGGGATCAAGGGCGCCACCGTGCACATCAAGGGCGAATACGCCTTTGGCTGGCTGCGGACCGAGATCGGCGTGCACCGTCTGGTGCGCAAGAGCCCGTTCGACTCCGGCAACCGTCGCCACACCTCGTTCTCCGCGGTGTTCGTCTCGCCAGAGATCGATGACAAGGTGGAAATCGAAATCAACCCGGCAGACCTGCGGATCGACACCTATCGTTCCTCCGGTGCCGGTGGTCAGCACGTAAACACCACCGACTCGGCCGTACGTATCACCCACGTACCGACCAACACCGTGGTCAGCTGCCAGAACGAACGTTCCCAGCACGCCAACAAGGACACCGCCATGAAAATGCTGCGGGCCAGGTTGTACGAGCAGGAAATGCAGAAGCGCAACGCGGCCTCCCAGGCCCTGGAGGACACCAAGTCCGATATCGGCTGGGGTCACCAGATTCGTTCATATGTGCTGGATGCCTCGCGAATCAAGGATCTGCGCACTAACATCGAACGCAGCGACTGCGACAAGGTGCTCGATGGCGACATCGACGAATACCTGGAAGCCAGCCTGAAATCCGGGCTGTAAGCAACGCAATACGGGATCGCCCACGATCCCGTTGTAGGAGCCGGCTTGCTGGCGATCCCCAGGCCGCAGGCCCGGGGGCAACGAACCTGTGATGGAATATTTAAAGACATGAGCGACCTAGAACTCGACCCGCAAGCCCTGCAACAGGAAGAAAACTCCCTGATCGCCCTGCGCAAGGAAAAGCTTGCTGCCGAGCGCGCCAAGGGCAATGCCTTCCCGAACGACTTCCGCCGCGAAAACTACTGCGATCAACTGCAGAAACAGTACGCGGACAAGACCAAGGAAGAGCTGGCAGAGGCTGCAATCCCGGTCAAGGTTGCCGGTCGCATCATGCTCAACCGTGGCTCGTTCATGGTGATCCAGGACATGACCGGTCGCATCCAGGTCTACGTCAACCGCAAGACCCTGTCCGAAGAAACCCTGGCCGCGGTGAAAACCTGGGACATGGGCGACATCATTGCCGCCGAAGGCACCCTGGCCCGTTCCGGCAAGGGCGACCTGTACGTTGAAATGACCAACGTGCGCCTGCTGACCAAATCCCTGCGCCCGCTGCCGGACAAGCACCACGGCCTGACTGACACCGAACAGCGCTATCGCCAGCGCTACGTCGACCTGATCGTCAACGAAGACGTGCGCCAGACCTTCCGCGTGCGTTCGCAAGTCATCGCCCACATCCGCAGCTTCCTGATGAAGCGTGACTTCCTGGAAGTGGAAACGCCGATGCTGCAAACCATTCCGGGCGGCGCGGCAGCCAAGCCGTTCGAAACCCACCACAACGCGCTGGACATGGAAATGTTCCTGCGTATCGCGCCTGAGCTGTACCTCAAGCGCCTTGTTGTCGGCGGCTTCGAGAAAGTGTTCGAGATCAACCGCAACTTCCGTAACGAAGGCGTTTCGACTCGTCACAACCCTGAATTCACCATGCTGGAGTTCTACCAGGCCTACGCCGACTACGAAGACAACATGGACCTGACCGAAGAACTGTTCCGCGAACTGGCGCAGCTGGTTCTGGGCAGCACCGACGTGCCGTACGGCGACAAGGTGTTCCACTTCGGCGAGCCGTTTGTGCGTCTGTCGGTGTTCGACTCGATCCTCAAGTACAACCCTGAGTTGACTGCCGATGACCTGAACGACATCGACAAGGCTCGTGCCATCGCCAAGAAAGCCGGCGCCAAGGTGCTGGGCTTCGAAGGCCTGGGCAAGCTGCAAGTGATGATTTTCGAAGAGCTGGTCGAGCACAAGCTGGAACAACCGCACTTCATTACCCAGTACCCGTTCGAAGTGTCGCCGCTGGCCCGTCGTAACGACGACAACCCGAACGTCACCGACCGTTTCGAGCTGTTCATCGGTGGTCGTGAAATCGCCAACGCCTACTCCGAGTTGAACGACGCGGAAGACCAGGCCGAGCGCTTTATGGCGCAGGTGGCCGACAAGGACGCTGGCGACGACGAAGCCATGCACTACGACGCCGACTTCGTGCGCGCGTTGGAGTACGGCATGCCGCCAACGGCGGGTGAAGGTATCGGCATCGACCGTCTGGTGATGTTGCTGACCAACTCACCGTCGATCCGCGACGTGATCCTGTTCCCGCACATGCGGCCGCAAGCGTAAGTGTTTTAAATAAAAAAGCCGCCTGAAATGGGCGGCTTTTTATTGCCTGTCTGGTACAAACGTATCAAATGGTTACTTTGAAGTATGAGAGGAATACCGGTCGTGAACTCTGCAATTGCTCAAGAAGGTGCAGCGGGCATCGCCACTGCGGTCGCTGAAAGCGTTCAGTACCAAGGCCGCAAGGCCAGCCGACAGGGCAGCGAGCAGCGTCGTCAGGAGATTCTCGACGCAGCGATGCGCATTGTCGTGCGCGATGGCGTGCGCGCCGTGCGCCACCGCGCTGTCGCCGCCGAGGCCGGTGTGCCGCTGTCGGCCACGACCTACTACTTCAAGGACATCGATGACCTGCTCACCGATACCTTCGCCCAATACGTGGAACGCAGCGCGGCCTACATGGCCAAGTTGTGGGTGAACAACGAAGGCTTGCTGCGGGAAATGATCGACCGTGGCGACGGCAGTCCGGCGGCTCGCTCGCGGCTGGCGGACGAAATTGCCCGGCTGATGACCGACTATGTTCACCGGCAACTGGTGACCCGACGTGAACACTTGATGGCCGAGCAAGCGTTCCGTCAGGAGGCGCTGTTGAACCCGCGCCTCGCCGGGTTGGTGCGCTCGCATCAGCAGATTCTGCTGCAGGGTTCCTGTCAGCTTTTCCAGGTGTTGGGTTCCCGCGAGCCGCATCAGGATGCCAAAGTGTTGACGGCGATAATCGGACGGATGGAATATCAGGGCCTGCTCAACGACGCCGAACCTGACGCCGAAGAGGAAATGCTCGGCATACTCACGCGTTATATGCATTTGGTGCTGGCTTCGGTTTAATCCGATTCTCTGTAGGAGCTGCCGCAGGCTGCGATCTTTTGATCTTGTTTTTGGAAAGATCAGGATCAAAAGATCGCAGCCTTCGGCAGCTCCTACAAAGGCGGTGCGATCTTCAAGGGAGTGTTGAATGAAAGCCTGGCGTGTCGTGGTGATCGCCTTGTCGTTCCTGCTGCTCAGTGGCTGCCTGGTGACCTTCAAGGAGCCGCTGCCCGAAAGCGACCCCGCGCCCAAAGGGTTGCTTGGCAAATGGACCAGCACCAATGCCTGGGGTGAACCGCTGAGCCTGGAACTGACGCGCCTGGGCGACAATCGCTATCAGGCGGTCAGCTACTTCAGGGCCAAGCCCAAAGAGCGCGAAGCCTACCCGTTCACGGTGTCACGCCACGGCAGTCGCTGGTACTTGTCGGCGAAAGTCCCGGCGCAGTTCGGCGGGCACTTCACCATTGCCGGATTCGAACTCACCGATAAGCATGAACTGGTGGTGTACAACCTCGACCTCGAACAAATCAAACAGGCCCTCGGGCAAAAAGCCCTCAGTGGCGACAGCTTTCAGACTGACGACGGTGATGGCGTGTTGATCAACAGCCACATGGAACAGGTGTCCGCCTACCTCGACGACCCGGCCAATACCGATGTGTTCGTCGAAGTGGTGCGATACCAGCGCCAGCCCAAGGCCAAATAAACCCAGCACATAACGCTTTCTACAGGAGTTTCGGGTGGACGATTACCAGCAGTCGATACGCATTTTGTCTGATCGCATTGTGCTGGCGCAGACGCCGATCCGCGTCCTCGATGCAGTCAAATGGGACGACAATATTCGCAAGGGTTTCCTCAAGGCCAAGGGCAAGGAAATGCCGGCGGTCGACCGCGACTATTACCTCAATCGGCCGCTGTCGTTCGACTCCAGCAAAGTGAAGCTGGAGTTCCAGAACATCGAACGCGACATCACCCGCCAGCTCGGTCAGTTCAATCCGGTCGGGCAGATCATGCGCCGCATGTGCAAGGAATACCGGATGGTGGTGCGCATGCTCGAAGCGCGCGGCACCGAGGATTTCGGACTGATTTCCCAAGAGTTGTATGGCGCCGCGTCGGATGCCTTCCACGCTGGCGATCCGACCCTGTCCGACCTGGGCCTGATGCTGTCCGATTACCTGAACAACATCGATGGCCGTGGTGACCTGAAGGACGAACCGAAAACCCTCACCGCCAAAGACGCCGTCAGCATGTTGCAGCATCGTCTGAGCAAAGTGTTTGGCGAGGCCGAGGAAACCATTCGCGTGTTCGAGTCCGACGGGATCGTTGCCGATGCGGCGGCCGGCGCCGACTACATCAAGATCCGCACCGACGCGATGTTCAACGAGCGCGACGTACGTGCCCTGGAAGTCCACGAAGGGCTGGTGCACGTCGGCACCACGCTCAACGGTCTGAACCAGCCGATCTGCACCTTCCTGTCCAAGGGCCCGCCCTCATCGACGGTGACCCAGGAAGGCCTGGCGATCTTGATGGAAATCATCACCTTCGCGTCCTACCCGAGTCGCCTGCGCAAACTGACCAACCGCACCCGCGCCATTCACATGGTGGAGGAGGGCGCCGACTTTTTGCAGGTGTTTGAGTTCTTCCGCGAACAAGGCTTCGAGATGGCCGAGAGTTATAGCAACACCAGTCGCGTTTTCCGCGGCTCGGTGCCGACAGGTCTGCCTTTTACCAAAGACTTGTCCTACCTCAAGGGCTTCATCATGATTTACAACTACATTCAGTTGGCGGTGCGTAAAGGCAAACTGGAGCAGATTCCGCTGCTGTTTTGCGGCAAAACCACACTGGAAGACATGCGCACCTTGCGCCAGTTGGTCGACGAAGGATTGGTGGTGCCACCGAAGTACCTGCCAGAGCAATTCCGCGACATGAACGCGTTGTCGGCGTGGATGTGCTTCTCCAACTTCCTGAATCACCTGAGCCTGGACCGGATCGAGGCGGATTACTCAAACATTCTGTGAGTATCACGGACCCTGTGGCGAGGGAGCTTGCTCCCGCTCGGCTGCGAAGCAGTCGTAAAACCGGTAAACGCGGTATGTCAGGTCGAACGCGGTTGCAGGTTTGGGGCTGCTCCGCAGCCCAGCGGGAGCAAGCTCCCTCGCCACAACGATTTGCTCGGTTCACGAATTTCTAATATCACCGCGAGGTTTCAACGGATGAGAATCCTCGGCATCTTCTGCCTAATCCTGGCCCTGAATGGTTGCAGCTCGCTGCTGTTCTACCCCGAACCCGGCCAGTTGTTCACCCCGGAAAAAGCCAAGCTCGAATACCGCGACGTCACGCTGATCACCGCCGACGGCCTCAAGCTGCACGCCTGGTGGCTGCCGGCGAAAAAGGGTGTCGAAGTCAAAGGCACGGTGCTGCACCTGCACGGCAACGGTGGCAATCTGCCGATGCACTTGGGTGGCAGCTATTGGTTGCCGGAACAGGGCTATCAAGTGTTGCTGGTAGACTATCGCGGTTACGGCTTGTCCGAAGGCGAGCCGAGTTTGCCGGCGATCTATCAGGACATCGACGCTGCGTTCAAATGGCTCGACCAGGCGCCCGAGGTCAAGGGCAAACCGCTGATCCTGCTGGGGCAAAGCCTTGGCGGTTCAATGGCGGTTCATTACCTGGTGCAACACCCCGAGCGACAGAAACAGCTCAAGGCATTTGTGATGGACGGCGTGCCCGCCAGCTATCGCAGCGTCGGTCGCTATGCGCTGAGCAATTCATGGGTGTTCTGGACGTTCCAGGTGCCGCTGTCGTGGCTGGTGCCGGACGGCGACAGCGCGATCAACTCCATGGCGCAGCTCAATGGCGTGCCGAAACTGATCTACCACAGCATCGACGATCCGATCGTGCCTCTTTCCAACGGCATCCTTCTGTATCAAGCTGCGCCGCCGCCGCGAGTGCTGCAACTGACCCGTGGCGGTCACGTGCAGACGTTCGCCGACCCGGTCTGGCGCAAAGTCATGCTGCGCTTTCTTGAAGACCCGCAGCATTTCAACGGTCTGCGCCGCTTGGGCGAAATCCCCAATTACCCGACGCCGCCGAATTCTGAAGATGAACCACCAGAGAGCCCGCAATGAGTGAAGAACGTAACGCCATCCCGCTGATCATCACCGGTATCTGCAGCATCCTCGGCACTGTCGCTGCCCTGTGGTGGTACGGCTACCTGCACTTCGCCAAGCCCGAGGATGCGTTGCTGCTCAACGAATTCACCATGCTCAAGACCGTGCCGGGCGAAGACTACAAAGTCTCCCTGGAACCGGCGGCCCAAGTGGCCCAGTGCATCGATGGCGTGCTGGTGCTGTTCGACACCGAACAGAAAGGCCTGACCGGAGTGCTGATCAACGACCGCAAAAAAGCCGTGCGTTGCATGGGACAGGAAACGCCGCAGAAACTGGAGCCGTAGCGCGTCCGAAAAGATCGCAGCCTGCTGCAGCTCCTACAGGGGATCAATGTAAGAGCTGCCGAAGGCTGCGATCTTTTGATCTTGAAAAAACAAAGCCCCACCTGATCAAACCAGGTGGGGCTTTTTATTTGTCACCGCGAAGCGTTATTGCGTGTTGGCACTCACCGCCGAACGCGGAATCACCGGTTGGTTATCGTTGGAAATCGTCACCTCCACCCGACGGTTTTGCGCCCGGCCCGAGGTGCTGGTGTTATCCGCCACCGGGTATTCCTTGCCATAACCCTGAGCAACGATGCGCGCCGGATCGACACCCATTTTCACCAGCGCGGTGCGCACGGAGTTCGCGCGACGTTCCGACAGCGACTGGTTGTGCGACGCCGTACCGGTGCTGTCGGTGTAGCCCTCGACGATTACTTTGCGGTCCGGGTTTTCCTGGAGGTACTGTGCCAGTTTGTTGATGTTCATCAACCCGTTGGATTTCAGTTCGGCCTTGTCGGTAGCGAACAGCACGTCACCGAAAGTCACCAGCGTGCCGCGATCGGTTTGCTTGGCGTTGAGGCTGTCTTGCAGCTGTTTGATCTGCTGGTCACGGGCATCCAGGCGAGCCTGGGCGCGTTGCGCGGAAGCGTTTTTCAAATTGGCTTCAGCGGTGCGCAGGGCGATGGTCTGTTTCGCCACTTCGACACGCTGATTGGTCAGGTAAGCCAACTGATCGACTTTGGCCGGGTCTTCCTTGTCCAGGTAGGCTTTGTCGGCCTTGTCGAGGTAATCGCTCGCTTCCTTGGTTTCCAGAGCCGCAACCTTGCTCGCTTGCGGGTTGGCTTGCAGACCGGAATAGTTGGTGCGCGCCTGTTCAAGGTTGGCGTTGGGCGGCGTGGAGCAGGCAGCCAGGGCCACACTTGCGGCGAGCAGGGCAGGGATCATCAAATGTTTGGAATTCATGGTTTCGTCCTTTTAGTCGAGTAAGAAATACGTCGTGCCGCGTCCGTTTACTGAACGGTACGCTGGCTTTCCTGACGCAGTTCCTGAACCCCCTTCTGAGAGTCCTTGACGGTCTGTTCGGCTTTCATCGCCTGGGCTTTGCGCTCGGCTACGCGGGCGTCCCATTCGGCTTGCTCGGCCAGGGTTTTGGCCTGGTCATACTTCTTGTCGTGCATGGCAATTTCGGCTTGTTTGAGCTTGTCCTGCGCCGCCTTCATTTCCACTGCGGCGAATTCGGTGCCGCCCGCGCTGACCGCGTCTTTGACGGCCGATTCGGAGACAGCGAACTGCTCGGTGGGTGGATTGCCGGCGCAACCGGCCAACACGAGGCTCGCGCCGATGGCGAGCGCTGCCACTTTCAGGCCGTGCAACGGGGTAGACGAAGATTTGCCAGTTCGGGTTTTCATAGTGTTCAACTCCATGGGGCTAACTCCTGAACAACGTGAATATCCATCCTGGGCAAGGAGCCGAGAGCTACCGTTTCGGGGGGCGTTTTGATACGGCCGTCCCAGGCGTGGTTACTGGGTTGACCCGAGGCGTTTTTTGAAAGTTCAGAGAAATTAGCGTGCTATCGAAAAAAACTGTGACGGAGTAGACAGGGCTCTATGTCGGGAACTTTGGCGATGCGTAGCGGTATTTCCGACCATGACAAGCCCGGAAAAACGAACTTTTTGAAGTGGAATACAGGCCACTGTGGGAGCGGGCTTGCCCGCGAAAGCGTCGTACCTGCCAATACTTATGTTGAATGGCAAACCGCCTTCGCGGGCAAGCCCGCTCCCACAGGTTTTGCGAATACTCAGTGCTTCTGCTTGTCGTTACCCGCCGACAAATCGTGCAGATGGCGTCGCGACAACGCGAGAAAACGCGGGGTCGGACCGACGTCTTCGTACAGTGGATCGCCTTCTTCGTCGGTGGCGACCACGGTCGAGCCCTTCACGTAGGGGAAGCTCTTTTCGAGTTCTTCCAGGGCGGCGCCGATCAGTTCGCCGAGCAGTTCTTCAGGTTGCCGCTTTGGGTACATTTCGGTGATGGCCGCCAGGCGTGCGGCGGCTTCCACGTCCAGATGAATCGTGTAGCCAGTCTCGGTCAGGCGACCCTTGGCGTTTTCTTCCCAATGCTGGGCAAGTTCACGGATTTTCATAATGACCTCATTGCGCTCCTGCTCGTGGCAGGCGGGATAAATGGCCGGCAGTTGCCCGGCGAAAGCCGTTGTACGGCTTACTGTTCAGACTAGCTTCAACGCACAAGGTTTAAAGTCCCTTCGTCGTCTTGCTTGTAAGAAGCGGTCTGGAGCGGCACTCTTGAAGTTCTTGGCCGCCCGGATTTTTTGCTGGAGAACTGCTGATGACCGATATTGATGCACGCTTGCGCGAGGACGTTCACCTATTGGGTGAGCTATTGGGCAACACCATTCGTGAACAGTACGGGGACGGCTTCCTCGACAAGATCGAGCAGATCCGCAAAGGCGCCAAGGCTGATCGTCGCGGTTCCATGGACGCCGAACTGAGCGCGAGCCTCAATCAGCTGACCGAAGACGAGTTACTGCCGGTGGCGCGGGCGTTCAACCAGTTCCTCAACCTGGCCAATATCGCCGAGCAATACCAGTTGATTCACCGTCGTGAAGAATCCCAGGCTGCGCCGTTTGAAGCGCGGGTGCTGCCGGAATTGCTCGCACGCCTGCGCGCCGAAGGTCACGGTGCCGAATCTCTGGCCCGGCAATTGGGTCGACTGGAAATCGAACTGGTGCTGACCGCGCACCCGACCGAAGTCGCGCGCCGTACGCTGATCCAGAAATACGACGCCATCGCCGCGCAACTGGCGGCCCAGGACCACCGTGACCTGACCAGCGCCGAGCGCGAGCAGATCCAATCGACCTTGCAGCGTTTGATCGCCGAAGCCTGGCACACCGAAGAAATCCGCCGCACGCGCCCGACGCCGGTCGACGAAGCCAAATGGGGTTTCGCGGTGATCGAACACTCGCTGTGGCAAGCCATTCCCAATTACCTGCGCAAGGCCGATCAGGCGCTGCACGCTGCTACCGGCCTGCATTTGCCACTGGAAGCGGCGCCGATTCGCTTTGCCTCGTGGATGGGCGGAGATCGCGACGGCAACCCGAACGTGACGGCCGCGGTCACCCGTGAAGTGCTGTTGTTGGCGCGCTGGATGGCGGCCGATCTGTACCTGCGCGACGTCGATCAACTCGCCGCCGATTTGTCGATGCAGCAAGCCAGTGACGAACTCAAGGCCAAGGCTGGCGACAGCGCAGAACCCTATCGCGCCGTGCTCAAGCAACTGCGTGAACGCTTGCGCGCGACGCGCAACTGGGCGCACACCGCGTTGACGACGCCGACCCCGGCAACCGCCGAGGTGCTGCAAAACAACCGCGAGCTGCTCGATCCGCTGGAGCTGTGCTACCACTCGCTGCACGAATGCGGCATGGGCGTGATCGCTGACGGTCCGTTGCTCGATTGTCTGCGCCGGGCGGTAACTTTCGGCCTGTTCCTGGTGCGTCTGGATGTGCGACAGGACTCGTCGCGGCACAGCGCGGCCATGACCGAAATCACCGATTACCTAGGCCTCGGGCGCTATGAAGACTGGAGCGAAGAAGAGCGCATCACCTTCCTGACCCGCGAACTGAACAATCGTCGACCATTGCTCCCGGCTCACTACAAACCTTCCGCTGACACTGCCGAAGTCTTGGCAACGTGCCGCGAAATCGCTGCTGCGCCGGGAGCATCCCTCGGCTCGTACGTGATTTCCATGGCTGGTGCCGCATCCGATGTGCTGGCCGTGCAACTGCTGCTCAAAGAGTCTGGCGTAGTGCGGCCGATGCGCGTGGTGCCGTTGTTTGAAACGCTCGCCGACCTCGACAACGCCGGGCCGGTGATCGAGAAACTGTTGCTGCTGCCGGGCTATCGCTCGCGCCTGCAAGGCCCGCAGGAAGTGATGATCGGCTACTCCGACTCGGCCAAGGACGCCGGCACCACGGCGGCGGCCTGGGCGCAGTATCGGGCGCAGGAGCGCTTGGTGGATATCTGCCGCGAGCAACAAGTGGAACTGCTGTTGTTCCACGGTCGCGGCGGCACCGTGGGTCGTGGCGGCGGCCCGGCCCACGCGGCGATCCTGTCGCAGCCACCGGGTTCGGTGGCGGGACGTTTCCGTACCACCGAACAGGGGGAAATGATTCGTTTCAAATTCGGCCTGCCGGACATCGCCGAGCAAAACCTCAATCTGTATCTGGCTGCCGTGCTCGAAGCGACTTTGCTGCCACCGCCACCCCCGACGCCTGAGTGGCGCCACTTGATGGACGAATTGGCAGCAGACGGTGTCAGCGCTTACCGCGCCGTGGTGCGGGAAAATCCGCAGTTCGTCGAGTACTTCCGCCAGTCCACACCGGAACAGGAGCTTGGCCGTTTGCCGTTGGGCAGCCGTCCTGCCAAGCGCCGCGCCGGCGGAATCGAAAGCCTTCGGGCGATTCCGTGGATCTTCGGCTGGACCCAGACGCGGCTGATGTTGCCGGCCTGGCTCGGCTGGGAAGCGGCGCTGAGCAAGGCGTTGGAGCGCGGCGAAGGCGAACTGCTGGGGCAAATGCGCGAACAGTGGCCATTCTTCCGTACCCGCATCGACATGCTGGAAATGGTATTGGCCAAGGCTGACGCGGATATTGCCCGCTCTTATGATGAGCGTCTGGTCGAGCCGGATCTGCTGCCATTGGGCGCGCACTTACGCGACCTATTGTCGCAGGCGTGCACCATCGTCCTCGGGCTGACCGGTCAGTCGCAGCTACTGGCACATAGCCCAGCCACCCTGGAATTCATTCGTTTGCGCAACACCTACCTCGATCCGCTGCATCTATTACAAGCAGAGTTGCTCGCCCGTTCCCGGCAACAGGATGTGGCGCAAGGTAGCCCGGTAGAACAGGCGCTGCTGGTGTCTGTGGCGGGGATTGCCGCCGGTTTGCGAAATACCGGCTAAGGTTTTCGCCGTGGGGTCAGGCCTTCGACGCAAGCGCCGAAGGCCGATGAATGGCGCATCCAAAAGTGCGGCCAGGCGACAGTTAATGATGGGGTTGCGACTAGGGGAACCGCGCTGAATGCACACAAGAGGCGGCGGTTTCTCCGACTTTTGGCGGCTTGTGTGGGCGCAGCCTGCTGTGTATCTTGATCAGCCTTTGGCCGTTTGGGCGGTCACGACCCTTTTTTGAGATTGGCCCCACGAGGCGAATCTGACGTTATCTATATAAAAAATTGAGGAGCACATCGATGCGCGTCATTCTGCTGGGAGCTCCCGGGGCCGGTAAAGGTACTCAGGCAAAGTTCATCACTGAAAAATTCGGCATTCCGCAAATCTCCACCGGCGACATGCTGCGTGCTGCGGTCAAGGCCGGCACCGAGCTGGGCATCAAAGCCAAGAGCATCATGGATGCCGGCGGCCTGGTCTCCGATGACCTGATCATCGCACTGGTCAAGGACCGCATCGCCCAGTCCGACTGCGCCAACGGTTTCCTGTTCGACGGTTTCCCGCGCACCATTCCTCAGGCTGAAGCGCTGGTGACTGCCGGCGTCGAGCTGGACGCAGTGGTTGAAATCGCCGTTGAAGACGAAGAGATCGTGCAGCGTATCGCCGGTCGCCGTGTTCACGAGGCCAGCGGCCGCGTGTACCACATCGTCTACAACCCGCCGAAAACCGCCGGCAAAGACGACATCACCGGTGAAGAGCTGGTACAGCGCAAGGACGACACTGAAGAAACCGTGCGTCATCGCCTGTCGGTCTACCATTCGCAGACCAAACCGCTGGTGGCTTTCTACCAGAATCTGTCGGCTGCCAATGGCAAGCCGAAGTACAGCCATATCGAAGGCGTCGGTTCGGTAGAAGCGATTACCGCCAAGGTACTTGCAGCGCTGAGCTGAAAAGTCTGATCCGCTGCATCATCCACGGCCCGCTTGCGGGCCGTAGTTGTTTATACTGACGCACTTTTTTCTGACCTCTTGTTACGGAAACATCGATGAGCACCTTGCTGGCCCTGGACACCGCGACTGAAGCTTGCTCCGTTGCCTTGCTGCATGACGGCAAAGTCACGAGCCATTACGAGGTGATCCCGCGCCTGCATGCGCAGAAGCTGTTGCCGATGATCCAGCAATTGCTGGCCGACGCCGGCACCACGCTGCAAGCGATTGATGCCATCGCCTTCGGACGTGGGCCGGGTGCGTTTACCGGTGTGCGGATTGCCATCGGTGTGGTGCAAGGCTTGGCCTTTGCGTTGGATCGCCCGGTGTTGCCGGTGTCGAACCTGGCCGTATTGGCGCAACGCGCCTTTCGTGAGCACGGCGCCAATCAAGTTGCAGCCGCCATCGACGCACGCATGGACGAGGTGTACTGGGGCTGCTACCGCGAAACGGCGGGGGAGATGCGGCTGGTCGGCGCTGAAGCCGTTTTGCCACCGGAAGTCGCGGCACTGCCGGCGGACGCCAGCGGCGATTGGTTCGGCGCGGGCACCGGTTGGGGTTATGCCGAGCGCATCGGCGTCAACCTGATCGGTCAGGACGCCGGCATGTTGCCTCATGCTGAAGACTTGCTGACGCTGGCGCGGTTTGCCTGGGCGCGTGGCGAAGCGATTGTGGCCGATGAGGCGCAGCCGGTTTATCTGCGGGACAAGGTTGCCACCCCCAAGGCACGTTAAACGCGGTCCCCTGTGTCGAGGGAGCTTGCTCCCGCTCGGCTGCGCAGCAGTCGCAAAGATCAGGCTGTAGGGTGTAACTGACGATCGTTGGGGCCGCTTCGCAGCCCAGCGGGAGCAAGCTCCCTCGCCACAATGCGTACCACCTCGAGCCAATCGTCGTTTTCTAACCTCAGCTTTTAAACCTTTTGCTCTTTATGTGTTCTAGTTATCACTCGGCGGTTTGCGAAGTGGGTTATGTGCCACTAGACTGCCATCACTGATACCGAGCATGCATTTATGCGTATAGACGGCATTTCCTCTCAGTCCTACCCCATCAAGCGCAAGCCTCGCAAAGGCCGTGTGGCGCAAGACGAATCCGTCGATATCGAAGGCGAGCTGGAATTTCCGTCCGAAGAGCAACTGGCAGCTCAAGCCGCCAGAGCCTCTGCGCAAAAACTGAGTAATCTACCCGCCCGCCAACAAGACATGCTTTATCACCGCGCCATGAGCAAAAGCGTGGCGATGGCCCTGGCCAGCTACCTGAGCACCGCCGGTTTTGTCGATCTGGATGCGCAAGTGCTGGGTCTCGACCTGTACATCTGATGCTGCTGCCGTACTACCTCGGCTGCCCGTCATGGAGCGAAAGCGCCTGGCGCGAATATCTCTATCCGCCAGACGCCAAGCCCGCCGAATTTCTTAATCTTTATTCTCAAGTTTTCAACGCCGTGGAAGGCAATACGACCTTCTACGCGAGCCCGGCTGCCAGCACCGTGCAGCGTTGGGCCGAAAGCATGCCTGAGCATTTTCGCTTCACCGCCAAATTCCCCGGCGACATCAGCCACAGCGGTGACCTGCGGGAACAATTGACCGCCGCCGAAACCTTCACCCAATTGCTCGGTCCCCTCGGTGGACGGGTGTCGCCATTGTGGCTTCAGCTGTCGAAAAGCTTCACGCCACAACGATTGCCCGAACTGGCCGGTTTCATCGATGCCCTCGACCGGCCGTTGGCGGTGGAAGTGCGGCACGGCGATTTTTTCGCCAAGGGTGACAGCGAGCGGATGCTCAATCGGTTGTTGCTGGATCGCGGGGTGGAGCGTATTTGCCTCGATCCGCGCGCCCTGTTCAGCTGCACCTCGACCGATCCCTCCGTGCTTCACGCGCAATCGAAAAAGCCCAGAGTCCCCACGCGTCCGGCAGCGTTCACCCAGTTCCCGCAGGTGCGCTTCATCGGCCATCCGCAACTCGAAGCCAACGACCCGTTTCTGCTGCCGTGGGTAGAGAAAATCGCCCTGTGGATTGAAGAGGGACGCACGCCGTACATCTTCCTGCACACCGCCGACAACGTGCTGGCGGCGAAACTGGCGCAGCGTTTTCACGCCCGATTGATGCTGCGTTTACCTGGCTTGCCGCCGCTGCCTGAGCTATACAGAGAGCCCGCCGCCGAGCAACTTGGCCTGCTCTGAAGCGGATTCGTTCGCCTTTTCAGGAGCCTGCCAAATGGATGCGCAAACCCTTCGAGCCCAAGCCTTCAAAGCCCTGCACGAACGCGAGGGGGCTTTTGTCATTCCCAACCCGTGGGATGCCGGTTCGGCAAAAATGCTCGCCAGCCTGGGCTTCGAGGCGCTGGCGACCACCAGTGCCGGGTACGCTTTTTCCAAGGCGCGTCCCGATGGCGGGCTGAGCCTGGACGATACCCTGATGAACGTTCAGGCGATTGTCGCCGCCAGCGATTTGCCGGTGGCGGTGGATCTGGAAAACGGTTTTGCCGACAACCCGGCCGATTGCGCGAAGAGTATTTTGCGCGCGGCGGAAGTCGGCGCTGTTGGCGGTTCGATCGAGGACGCCACGGGCCGCGAAGAGAGTCCGATCTATTGCTTCGACCATGCCGTAGCGCGCATCGAGGCCGCCGTCGCCGCCGCGCGCAGCTTGCCATTCCCTTTCACGCTGACGGCCAGGGCCGAGAATTTCCTGCATGGCAATCCGGACCTGGCCGATACCATTCGCCGCTTGCAGGCGTTCGCTGAAGCAGGCGCCGACGTGCTGTACGCGCCGGGTTTGCGCAGCGCTGAAGACGTGCTGGCGGTCGTGCGCGCCGTGGCGCCGAAACCGGTCAATGTGTTGATGTCCGGCGGCTTGAAGCTGACGGTCGACCAGCTCAGCGAAATGGGCGTCAAGCGCATCAGTGTCGGCTCGGCGCTGGCATTGGCGGCCTATGGCGAATTTTTCCGCGCCGCTGAAGAAATCCAGAAATCCGGCACGTTCGGCTTCACCTCGCGCTCCATGCCTTACGCGCAGGCCAATCAATTGTTCAAAGGCTGACGATGCGGTTTCGCGGGTGGCTGTTGCTGGTGCTGTTGATCATCGCTGCGACAGGAGCGGGCATCTGGCGCGGCTGGATCTCACTGCCGCCGCAGTGGAATCCCTGGGCGCCGCTGGACGTGAAGGCTGCGCCGAACCTGCTGACCCGCTACAAACTGATGCGTCTGCGCGATGATCCGCTGTTGTGCGACCAGGCGTTGAGCAGCTCCGGATTGCGCGTGGCCCGTCAGGCCGACAGCCCGGACGCGAAATGCCCGCTGACCGACGCCTTGCGTGTGCAGGGCGGCGACGTGGCGCTGAGCAGCAGCTTCCTCGCCAGTTGCCGGTTGGCCGTGTCCTTTGCCCTGTTCGAGCACCACGCCCTGCAACCCGCCGCCCAGGCGGTGTACGGGCAAGCGGTCGCGCGGGTCGATCACCTCGGCAGCTTTGCCTGTCGCAATGTCTACGGTCGCGAGAATGGTCGGCGCAGTCAGCATGCGTCGGCGAATGCGCTGGATATTGCCGGTTTTCGCCTGGCTGACGGCCGGACCATCAGCGTGCTCAAGGATTGGCCGAAGGATAACCAGGACGCACAGTTTTTAAGGCAGGTCCGCGATGGCGCCTGTGGACTGTTCAGCGTGGTCTTGAGCCCGGATTACAACGCCGCTCATCGCAATCACTTTCATGTCGATGTCGGGCCGTGGTGGCTTTGTCGCTGATAATCAGGCGGCGAGGCGCAGGTTCTGCAGGATGATCGGGCGTGCCCAGCCATTATCGAAGTCGAGTTGTTTCTGTTGCTCGATCAGCTCTTCAGGCGAGAACGGAGGGAACGGCTTGTCCAGCAGGTCGAGTTCGAACTCGGCGATCGGCAAATGCAGTGGACGCGGTTGCGGGGCAGGTCCGGCTTCTGGCAGTGGCTGACTTGCGGTCAACACGATTGGACGTACCCAGCCGCTTTCGAAGTCTTGCTGTTTCTGCTGAGCGACGATTTCTTCAGGCGGGAACGGTGGGAATGGCTTGTCGGCCAGGTCCATTTCGAACTCGGCAATCGGCAGGAACAGCGGTTCTGGCGGGCGGACCGGAGTCTCCGTCACATCGCATTCGCGCTGGGAAACGATGTGCGCCAGCAGGTCGCTGCCGACGGTAGGTTCGACCGGGCTGTCGAGGTCGACGGGTGGAAAGTTGAGAGATTCAGGCAGCACTTCACCCGATTGATCGGCCAGCGCACGGGCAAAGAAATCCTGCCAGATGTGACTGACGCCGCTCAGTGCCTGGGTGTTTCGCAGGTTGTAATTGCCGTAAGGCGAGATAAAACCTGTGATTGTGGGTTGAATGTCTGACATTTCTCTCGGTCGACGCTCAGCTCTGGCAAAATGCTCGATAGTTTTGTTATCGGCCGTTTTTGCCGATCATTAATTTTTTGAGTGTCTTTTCCGATGATTGAGCAACCGGCGGCGTGCCGCATCCATGTCGAGGCCTTGGGCGCGACCTTTCAGCCACAGGCCGAGCAATGGGCCGAGCGCTTGGGCTTGCCGTTGCAGGTGGATGACGGTGAGTTTGCGTTGCAGGTGGGCGAGGAGGGGTTGCAGTTGCAACAGCTGGGGCCGGACGCACCGGGGCCGGTGCGGGTGGACTTCGTCGAGGGCGGCGCGGCGCATCGTCGATTGTACGGTGGTGGCAGCGGGCAGATGATCGCCAAGGCTGTCGGCATTGCCCAAGGCGTGCGTCCGCGGGTGCTGGATGCCACGGCCGGGTTGGGCAAGGACGCGTTCGTGTTGGCCAGCCTCGGTTGCGAGATGAGCCTGATCGAGCGTCAGCCGCTGATCGGTGCCTTGCTGGAAGATGGCCTGGCCCGTGGCGCGGAAGATTTCGACGTAGCGCCGATTGTGGCCCGCATGCGGTTGCTCAAGGGCAATTCAATCGAGGTGATGCGTAACTGGGAGGGCGAGCCGCCGCAGGTGATCTACCTCGACCCGATGTTCCCGCACCGTGAGAAAACCGCGTTGGTGAAGAAGGAAATGCGCCTGTTCCGGCCGCTGGTGGGCGATGACCAGGATGCGCCGGCATTGCTCGAAGCGGCGTTGGCTTTGGCGACGCACCGAGTGGTGGTCAAGCGCCCGCGCAAGGCGCCTTGTATCGAAGGGCCGAAGCCGAGTCATGCGCTGGATGGCAAGTCGAGCCGGTATGACATTTATCCAAAAAAAGCGCTTAAGCCGTAAGATCTAGTCGCCGCCATCGCGGGCAAGCCCGCTCCCACAGTATTTGTGTCGAACACAATATTTGAGAACACTCCGGACCCTGTGGGAGCGGGCTTGCCCGCGATGGCGTCAGGCCAGATACTCTGAGCCTATGACTCACTCAGGCCGAAAAGCCCGCATAAACAACCCCACCACTTCCTGCACATGGCTCTCGGCCGCATCCCCGGTCAGCGGATCTCCGCAGCCATACAGCAAGCGAAAATTCCCCGCGCCCTTGAGCAGGCAGAAGAAATGCTCAGCCGCATTGTGCGGTTTGTCGATGCTCAACGCGCCGCTCTGATCGATCTTGCTCAACAAGCGCTCCATGCCATGCAGCATCCGTTGTGGGCCGGCCTCGAAGAAGATCTGCGAAAGTTTCGGGTCCTGGCTGCCGAGGGTCATCATCAAGCGGTGCAGGTTCACCGATTCATCGCTGTTGATCAGCTGATGAAACCCGCGCGCGATGTTCAATAGCACCGCTTCCACTGCAACGCCTTCCGGCAATTCAAAGAACAGTGGCGGCAGTTGCTCCTCGCACTTGGCCATCACGGCGGCGGAGAACAGCGTTTCCTTGTCGTTGAAATGGCTGTAGACGGTCAGCTTCGACACACCGGCCTCGGCCGCCACGGCGTCCATGCTGGTGTTGGCGTAACCCTTGGTCAGAAACAGCGTTTTCGCCGCGTCGAGGATCGCCTGGCGCTTGGCCAGATCCTTGGGACGGCCGGGGCCGTTAGGTGCTGAAAGATTGTTCGGCATATGCGCTTTTATTACTGGACTGGTGAGTTTGCTATTAATACCATACCGGTCAGTATA
This sequence comes from Pseudomonas sp. GL-RE-29, assembly GCF_019947275.1. Lineage (NCBI taxonomy): Bacteria > Pseudomonadati > Pseudomonadota > Gammaproteobacteria > Pseudomonadales > Pseudomonadaceae > Pseudomonas > Pseudomonas sp. GL-RE-29. The sequence goes on along the minus strand of NZ_JAGYGD010000010.1, from coordinate 76,714 downwards.
ATTATTCCAAGCACCATTAGCGAAAGGTCGTTCACCATGTTCCGCTATGCCTTGCCCCTCGCGTTGCCAGTCAGCCTGGCGTTTTTATTGACGGCGTGTGGTCACGAAGAGGCTCCTCAAGTCAGCATTCGACCGGCCATGGTGGTTCAGCCAGAGCCTTCGGCGCAGGCGACCGAAAGCTATCCCGGTGAAGTCCGCGCCCGCTACGAGCCGGACCTGGCGTTTCGCATCGGCGGCAAAGTCAGCCGACGACTGGTCGACGAGGGGCAGCGGGTCAAGGCCGATCAACCGTTGGCCGAGCTCGATCCGCAAGACGTGCGCCTGCAACTGGAGGCCACCCGCGCCCAGGTCGCGGCCGCTGAGGCGAATCTGAGCATGGTGCGGGCCGAGCGGGATCGCTATAAAACGCTGATGGAACGTCAACTGGTCAGCCGCTCGCAGTACGACAATCACGAAAACCTTTACCGTTCCGGTGAAGCGCGTCTCAAACAAATCAAAGCCGAATTCAACGTTTCGACCAATCAGGCCAGTTACGCGGTATTGCGTGCGCCACAGGATGGCGTGGTCGCCAAGCGCTCGGTGGAAGTCGGGCAAGTGGTCGCGGCCGGGCAGACGGTGTTTACCCTGGCCACCGATGGCGAGCGCGAAGTGTTGATCAGCTTGCCGGAACAGAGCTTCGGCCGTTTCAAGGTGGGTCAGCCGGTGTCGGTGGAACTGTGGACGCAACCGGATCAGCGCTTCGCCGGGCGCATCCGTGAACTGTCGCCTGCGGCCGATCCGAAGTCCCGCACCTTCGCCGCCCGCATCGCATTCACCGGTGGCAAGGTTCCGGCCGAGCTCGGCCAGAGCGCCCGGGTGTTCGTGCAGACGGCCGAGGCAGTGCCGTTGTCGGTGCCGCTCTCTGCGCTGACGGCGGAAAACGGCGTGACCTACGTCTGGGTCGTCAGCGCCAACAACACCTTGAAGAAAACCCCGGTGCGGGTCGGCGCTTTCGGTGAGAAAACCGTGCCGGTGCTCGAAGGCTTGAATGCCAGCGACTGGGTAGTGGCTGCCGGCGTCCATGTACTTCTCGACGGGCAATCCGTGCGCCCGGTGGATCGCTCCAACCGCGTGGTCAATCTGGCGGACAAGGAGTAATCCCCGATGGGCTTCAATCTTTCCGAATGGGCGCTGCGTAATCGTCAGATCGTACTGTTCCTGATGCTGTTGCTGGCCATCGTTGGCGCAGTTTCCTACACCAAACTCGGCCAAAGTGAAGACCCGCCTTTCACCTTCAAAGCCATGGTGGTCCGCACCAACTGGCCGGGGGCGACGGCGCAGGAAGTCTCGCGCCAGGTCACCGAACGCATTGAAAAGAAGCTGATGGAAACCGGCGAGTACGAACGCATCGTGTCGTTCTCCCGTCCGGGTGAATCCCAGGTGACGTTCATCGCCCGCGATTCCATGCACTCGGTGGAAATCCCGGAACTCTGGTATCAGGTGCGCAAGAAGGTCAGCGACATCCGCCACACCTTGCCGCCGGGTATTCAGGGGCCGTTCTTCAACGATGAATTCGGCACCACGTTCGGCAATATCTACGCCCTGACCGGCGACGGTTTCGACTACGCCGTGCTCAAGGATTACGCCGACCGCATCCAGATCCAGCTGCAACGGGTCAAGGATGTGGGCAAGGTCGAGTTGCTCGGGTTGCAGGACGAAAAGATCTGGATTGAGCTCTCCAACGTCAAACTCGCCACCCTGGGCTTGCCGTTGGCGGCGGTGCAACAGGCGTTGGAAGAGCAGAACGCGGTGTCCACCGCCGGCTTCTTTGAAACCAGCAGCGAGCGTTTGCAGCTACGGGTTTCGGGGAATTTTCAGACAGTCGATGAGATAAAAAACTTTCCGATACGGGTCGGTGATCGCACGTTCCGTATCTCCGATGTGGCGGATGTGCGCCGTGGTTTCAACGATCCTCCCGCACCGCGCATGCGCTTCATGGCCGAAAACGCCATCGGGCTGGCCGTCGCCATGAAGGACGGTGGCGACATTCTGGTGCTGGGCAAGGCGTTGGAAGTCGAGTTCGATCGCATCCAGAAAAACCTCCCGGCCGGCATGCAACTGCGCAAGGTTTCCGATCAACCAGCGGCGGTGAAAACCGGCGTCGGCGAGTTCGTGCAGGTGCTGGTGGAAGCGCTGGCGATTGTGCTGCTGGTGAGCTTCTTCTCCCTCGGCATGCGCACTGGGATGGTGGTCGCACTGGCGATTCCGCTGGTGCTGGCCATGACGTTTGCCTGCATGTATTACCTCGGCATCGGCCTGCACAAGATTTCCCTCGGCGCGCTGGTGCTGGCGCTGGGTTTGCTGGTGGACGACGCGATCATCGCCGTGGAAATGATGGCGATCAAAATGGAGCAGGGCTTCGACCGGATCAAGGCCGCGAGCTATGCCTGGACCAGCACCGCGTTCCCGATGCTCACCGGTACGCTGATCACCGCCGCCGGTTTCCTGCCGATTGCCACCGCACAATCGGGCACGGGCGAATACACCCGTTCGATCTTTGAAGTTGTCACCATCGCGCTGCTGGCGTCCTGGGTGGCTGCCGTACTTTTCGTACCTTATCTCGGGGAAAAACTCCTTCCGGACCTGGCGAAAATTCACGCAGCGAAACACGGCACAGGCCAACCCGATCCTTACGGCACGCCGTTCTATCAGCGCGTCCGGCGCCTGGTGGAGTGGTGTGTGCGCTGGCGTAAAACCGTGATCACGGCGACGGTGGTGCTGTTCATTGCGTCCATCGTGCTGTTCCGTTTTGTGCCACAGCAGTTTTTCCCGGCATCGGGCCGACTGGAGTTGATGGTCGATTTGAAACTGGCCGAAGGCGCGTCGCTGAGCAACACCGCCGAAGAGGTCAAACGCCTCGAAGCATTGCTCAAGGACAAAGCCGGAATAGACAATTACGTGGCCTACGTCGGAACCGGTTCGCCGCGTTTTTACCTACCTCTGGATCAGCAATTGCCTGCGGCGAGCTTCGCCCAGTTTGTCGTCCTGGCGAAAACCATCGAGGAGCGCGAATCCCTGCGCACCTGGCTGATCGCAACGCTCAACGAGCAATTCCCGGCCCTGCGCTCGCGGGTCACGCGTCTGGAAAACGGTCCGCCGGTTGGCTATCCGGTGCAGTTCCGGGTAACGGGTGAACACATCGAGGAAGTCCGGGCGCTGGCGCGTAAAGTCGCGGCCAAGGTTCGCGAGAACCCGCATGTGGTCAACGTTCACCTGGACTGGGAAGAACCGAGCAAAGTCGTGTATCTGAACGTCGATCAGGACCGCGCGCGGGCACTGGGCGTCAGCACGTCGAACCTGTCGAAGTTCTTGCAGAGCTCACTCACGGGTTCCAGCGTCAGCCAGTACCGCGAAGACAACGAGTTGATCGAGATCCTCCTGCGCGGCACCTTGCATGAGCGTACCGAACTGTCGTTGCTGCCAAGCCTGGCAGTGCCGACCGACAACGGGCGCAGCGTGGCCCTGTCGCAGATCGCGACGCTGGAATACGGCTTTGAAGAAGGCGTGATCTGGCATCGTAATCGCCTGCCCAACGTGACGGTGCGTGCGGACATTTACGGCAAGGAACAACCGGCGACCCTGGTGCAGCAGATCATGCCGACCCTTGATCCAATCCGCGCCGAGCTGCCGGACGGGTACTTGCTGGATGTCGGTGGCACCGTGGAAGACTCGGCACGCGGGCAGAACTCGGTGAAGGCTGGCGTGCCGCTTTTTATCGTCGTGGTGCTGACATTGCTGATGCTGCAACTGCGCAGTTTCTCACGCACGGCGATGGTGTTTCTGACGGCGCCGTTGGGGTTGATCGGGGTGACGTTGTTCCTGATGGTGTTCCGTCAGCCGTTTGGTTTTGTCGCCATGCTCGGGACCATCGCGTTGTCGGGGATGATCATGCGCAACTCGGTGATTCTGGTGGATCAGATCGAGCAGGACATTGCGGCCGGGTTGAAGCCTTGGCAGGCAATTATCGAGGCCACGGTGCGGCGGTTCCGGCCGATCGTGTTGACCGCGCTGGCCGCTGTTCTGGCGATGATTCCGCTGTCGCGCAGTGTGTTTTTCGGGCCGATGGCGGTGGCGATCATGGGCGGGTTGATCGTGGCGACGGCGTTGACGTTGCTGTTCTTGCCGGCGTTGTATGCGGCCTGGTTCCGGGTCAAGAAAGAGCCGGCCTGAGCCGTAAGCGATCTCTTGTAGGAGCTGCCGCAGGCTGCGATCTTTTGATCTTGATTTTTTAAGATCAAAAGATCGCAGCCTTCGGCAGCTCCTACAGGTTTTTGCGGTTTTGGTTAGAGCGTGCCAAACACTTTTTTCGCGAGACTGGTCGCCGCAGCCGCCGGGTTCTTGCGGATGGTTTCTTCCTGTTTGCCGATCATCTCGAACAGGCCGTTCAGCGCCTGCTCGGTGACGTAGTTTTCGACATTGGCATTCTTCGCGTCGACCACGCCCAGAGTGGCGGCTTGGCCGGCGAACGAGTTGTATTGCTTGGCCAGGCCGACCTGGTCGGTGGCTTGCTTGACGATTGGCAGGAACTTGGCGCGGATCTGTTCGCGGCTGGTTTTGTTCAGGTACTGCGTAGCCGAATCGTTGCCGCCGCTGAGAATGCCCTTGGCATCTTCCACCGTCATTTTCTTCACCGCGTCCACGAGGATCGGCTGGGCCTGGGTCACGGCGGTTTCCGCCGCTTTGTTCATGCTGGTTTCCAGTTGATCGACCTGATCCCCCATGCCGAACTGTTTCATTTTGCTGGCGACCTTGCCCAGTTTACCCGGCAGTTCGATCTTCACGTCTGGGTTGTTGCTGAAGCCGCCCGGTGCGCCGAGTTGTTTAACAGCCAGTTGCGCACCTTGGGTCAGCGCGTCCTTGAGTCCGCCGGTGGCGTCTTTTTGCGACAGGTCGCTGAGGGACAGCGCCAGGGCGCTGGCGGAGATCATCAAACCTGCGCACAGGCCGGCGAAACGGAGGGTAGGGCGAAACATGGAGGCTTCCTTGGTCGAAAGGCGAATTTAGCGAAACGCGTCGATGCGGATTTTCAGTGGCTGCGGGTCGCGGCCAGCGGCGACAATCTAGCGGTTTTTTTCAGCAATTTCGCCCCGCTTAATATGAAAAGATCTTTTCAGGATCTGCTAAAGGGTTTCAATACAACGGTGCCGGGGTAGACCTCTATGGCATTGCGATATTCATTTTCAGTGGCCGCCAGGGTATAGCGTTTACCCGGTACAACAGTATCTGGATCGTATTCCAGATAGAACGCCTCTGCCATTTTTTTACTGATATGTATTTGAGTAAGTTGCATCTGCGCATTGTCGTGCTCATGGGCGACGATAGTAACTGCATGTTCAGGTTCGACCGCTTCAGGTTCTTGAGCCTGAACGTAGAGGCGACCAATAGGACTTAAGTGCAGGGTTTGGCGGTGGGGTGCACGGTGGGCGATTACGAAGTAGTCCAGGTCAATCAGCAGTGGGGAGCCGTTGTGGGACATGCTGACGTTCACGCGGTATTTGACGCTGACATCTGAATAGGTGTGTGCAAAATAATAATTCCAGCGTCCGCTGCGCAGTACCGGCTCTTTGTATTGTGCGACATTGACAGGGTTTGAGGAGTTTGCAGTTTGAATGCTTATATACGTTTCACCTTCGCCGTCGCTGGGAGGGAGAAAGTCGTCTGGCAAACTAAGAGTAAGGGTAATGTATTGATCTGAAAAGTTCATGGCGATATCCGTATCTGGACCATTTATATGGAGTGGTCTATTAATTCATAACTCAATAGATATAAGAACATCCTTGTTCTTATAGTCGTTATCAGGAAGTAACAGTCGGCTTCGATTGAGCCTGATCCGCCGCATCTTCACTGCGATGCAGAGCCACTTGGCGAATCGACAAACGAATATCCGCCGGCAATACCCGTTTCGCCGCGCCTTCGGCCAGTTCGCCGAGCAGTTCGTGATAGCTCAGCTTGCCGGCTTCATCGCGCTTGAGCACGTCGAGGTCGAGCATGGTCTGGATGAAGTGGCGGAACAGGCTCTTGTCGAAGAATTCCGGGGCGTTCAGGCCGTGCAGGATCGACAGGCGCTGGGCCATGACCGTGCACAAGTCCTCCAGCTCTTCGGCGCTGATGCTGTTCTGGCCGCTGTTGAGCAACAGCGAGACGGTCATGTAGAAACGCTGCAGGGTCTGGGCAATGCTTTTCGACAGCAGCGTCAGCAGCACAAAGTGCCGCGAACTCGGCGCCGGACGCAGGTAGACGTCGTTCTCGAAGCGCAGCAGACCTTGCTCGACGAACGCTTCGAGCCATTGATCGATCACCGCATCCAGTTCGTCCAGCGACCAGCGAATGAACAGCTCAGCTTGCAGGTACGGATACAGCGCGCGGGTGTAGCGCAGGATCTGTTCGCGGCTCATGCGCGAGGCGCTCTGGAAGAAGCTCGCCAACAGTGACGGCAGCGCGAAGATGTGCAGCACATTATTGCGGTAGTAGGTCATCAGGACGGCGTTCTGCTCATCCAGATAGAGAATCTTGCCCAGGGCATCGCTCTGCTCGGAAAGCAGGTCCATGTCCTTCACATGCTCGATCAGCGCCCGGCCATCACCCTCCGGCAGCGTGGTGTGCGGCGAGTACGGCACTTTGCGCAACAGCGCCAGATACAGGTCGAGCACCCGCGCCATTGCACGATCGTCAAGGGCCAAACGGCTGGTGGACAGCAGCGCCAGCGCCACCAGATTCACCGGGTTGATCGCCGCTGCTTCGTTCAAGTGCTGCGCGACTTTTTCGCCGAGGCGGTTGGTGGTTTCGTTGAGCCAGGCCGGCTTGAACTGCGGACCGAGTTCCTGCTTGCGCCAGTCGGGCTGTTCGCTGTCGAGGAATTCCGCCAGTTTGATCGGCTCGCCGAAGTTCACCGCCACCTGACCGAAGCGCTGCTTGAGCGCGCCGATGACTTTGAAAATGTCGAAGATCGATTCTTTCTTCTTGGTGGCGCCACGCAGTTCGCCTAGGTAAGTGCGGCCTTCCAGCACGCGCTCATAACCGATGTACACCGGCACGAACACGATCGGCATGCGCGAGGAGCGCAGGAAGCTGCGCATTGTGATCGCCAGCATCCCGGTTTTTGGTTGCAGCATGCGTCCGGTGCGCGAACGGCCGCCCTCGACGAAGTACTCCACCGGGAAACCCTTGGTGAACAGGGTATGCAGGTATTCGTTGAACACCGAGGTGTAGAGCGGGTTGCCTTTGAACGTGCGGCGCATGAAAAACGCGCCGCCACGCCGCAGCAGGCTGCCGATTACGGGCATGTTCAGGTTGATCCCGGCGGCAATGTGCGGCGGGGTCAGGCCGTTGCGGAACAGCAGGTACGAAAGCAACAGGTAGTCGATGTGGCTGCGATGGCACGGCACGTAGATCACTTCGTGACCCTGGGCGACCTTCTGCACGCCTTCGATGTGGTTGACCTTGATGCCGTCGTAAATCTTGTTCCAGAACCAGCTCAAGACCACTTCGAGGAAGCGGATGGCGGTGTAGGTGTAGTCCGAGGCGATCTCGTTGCCGTAGCGCAGAGCCTGGGCCTTGGCTTTTTCCGGCGAGATGTTCTCGCGCTCGGCTTCGTCGAGGATTGCTTGCTTGACCAGAGGCTGGTTGATCAGGCCCTTGACCAGATTGCGACGGTGGGAAATGTCCGGGCCGATGACGGCGGCTTTCAGGTTGCGGAAGTGCACCCGCAGGATGCGCTGGGCCATGCGCACGGTGCGTTCGTGGCCCTTGTTGTGGTCGATCAGCTCGCGCAGGTGGATCGGCGCGGAGAATTGCACACGGGTCTTGCGTCCCAGCACGATGATGCTGAGCAATCGGCGCAGGCGCCCGGTGACGGCCCAGCTGTCGGCGAACAGCAGTTTCCAGGGGCTGTTTTCGCTGTCCGGCGACTGGCCCCAGAACACGCTGACCGGAATGATCTGCGCATCTTCGGCGGCGTTCTGGCTCAGGGCGCTGACCAGGCGGGTCAGGGTCGGCGGCGCACCGCGCTTGTCCTGGCGACCGAGCCAGTCGGGGTCTGGCGTCAGGTAGAAGAACGCCGCCGGTTCCAGCAGGTTGCCGACCGAGACCGGCAGCACCGGGCGTGGCAAACCAGCCTTGCGGCACTCGGTGTCGACCACGGCGAGGTCGGTCAGCGAAGGGTTTTGCAGGACATAGAACACCGGACGACTGCGGTCGAGGTTGAGGGTGAACGACGACTGGTTGATCGTCTCCGAGCGAACCCAGAGGTACAACAGTCGGCGCAGGGTGCCAAACACAAGACGGCGGAACGGGGAACGGGTCATACGGCTTCTGCGTGAGTGAGTAAACCGAGCGTTTGCTCGGGGGGCTGACAGTGTGCCGGATTCATCGAAAATCGGCAAAAAAGCACTTAAGTAAACTCCGTTTGAGAGTTTTAACGCCTGGCATATACTCGGCGAGCCCGCACTGGCCAGACAGTGGCACCGATCAGTGCAAGCAACGTTCCCGAGGCTTTCCTGCGAAAAGCCCGATCAATAATAAAAAAGGAGTATGAACAGATGGCAACACGTGAAACCGGCAACGTGAAGTGGTTCAACGACGCCAAGGGCTACGGTTTTATCCAGCGCGCGGACGGGGTGGATGTGTTCGTGCACTACCGCGCGATTCGCGGCGAGGGGCATCGCTCGCTGACTGAAGGCCAGCAGGTTGAATATGCTGTGGTGACGGGAGAGAAGGGTTTGCAGGCCGAAGACGTCGTCGGCTTGTAAGAAGACCTTGTAGGAGCTGACTTGCCAGCGATGGCGGAGTGTCAGGCAGACCGCGTCGGCATGATCGCCAGCAAGCCGGCTCCTACAGGTTCAGATTGCTCTCGGATTACGCGGTTTTCCAGGTGATCTCTTCTTCACCATCGGCACTGATACGAATCCAGCGATCAGCCGTCTCTTCGCCTTCTTCCTCGACCCAGGTGCCCGGCGCGCAACGTACTTCCACGTTAAGCGCGGCAAACGCAGCGCGGGCGCAGGCGATGTCGTCTTCCCACGGCGTCTGGTCACTTTCCAGGTACAAGCTGTTCCACTTTCCTACGGCTTTCGGCAGCCAGGTCACCGGCACGTTGCCGGCCTTGCACTTGTAGGTCTGGCCTTTCTGGACCCAGTCGGTGCACGGGCCCAATGCCGAGCCAAGCCAGGCGGAAATGGCTTTGTGGTCGACGTCGGCGTCTTTCAGGTAAATCTCGATATCGGGTTGGCGCATGGATGTCCTCACTGCGGGTCTGAAAAATCCATTCGCGGATTTAGCCGGCCTTGGGTCATTGCCCAAGACCAAAATTGAACATTATTGAAGAACGAAATAATCGTAGCGCATCGAGACGGTGACCTCGAACGGCTCTGCCTGTTCGATGACGGCTGCCCGACGTTCAGCGCTGGCGCGCCAGCCGTGGGGCGTCATGGCCAACAGGTTGGCGCGGTCCTGACCACTTTCCAATACCAGTTTGAATGTCAGGGTCTCGCTGTGTTGCAGCGCCATACCGTCAGGCACCAGGTCCAGATGCTTGTCGTCAATGTACTCGCGGACTTCGTCGTACAACCGCTCGCGCAATTCCATCAGGTGGCCGCTGGTCGGTCCTACTTTCATCAGGCCGCCGCCGGGGCTGAGCAGGCGTTTGGCTTCTTCCCAATCCAGTGGGCTGAAGACGCTGGCCAGAAACTGGCAACTGCCCGGGGCCAATGGCACACGGGCCATGCTGGCGATCAACCAGGTCAACCGAGGGTTGCGTTTGCAGGCGCGTTTGACCGCTTCCCGGGAAATGTCCAGGGCATAGCCGTCCGCATCCGGTAAAGCATCGGCGATTTGCGCGGTGTAGTAACCCTCGCCACAACCGATGTCGAGCCAGCGTTGCGGCGCATAACCAGCGGCGAGTTCCGCCAGGCGCTTGGCCACCGGCGCGTAATGGCCGGCGTTCAAGAAGTCGCGACGGGCTTCGACCATCGCCTGGTTGTCCCCAGGGTCTCGGCTGTTCTTGTGCTGCACCGGCAACAGGTTCAGGTAACCCTGGCGCGCACGGTCGAAACGATGCCCTGCGGGGCACACCACGCCGTTGTCCACCGCGTTCAGCGGTTCGCTGCAGATCGGACAAGCCAGCATCAGGCGAGCAACTTGATCATGGTCTGGTAGTAGATCTCGGTCAGCACGTCGAGGTCCGCGGCCAGCACGCGCTCGTTGACCTGGTGGATGGTCGCGTTGACCGGCCCCAGCTCAACCACTTGCGTACCCATGGTCGCAATGAAACGACCGTCGGAGGTGCCACCGCTGGTGGACGCCTTGGTTTCGCGACCGGTGATGTCCTTGATGCTCGACGACACCGCATCGAGCAGCGCGCCCGGCTCGGTGAGGAAAGGCAGACCGGACAAGGCCCAGTCGATGTGCCAGTCCAGGCCATGCTTGTCGAGGATGTCGGCCACGCGTTTTTGCAGGCCTTCGACCGTGGACTCGGTGGAGAAACGGAAGTTGAATACCGCCACCAGATCACCGGGAATCACGTTGGTCGCACCGGTGCCGGAGTTGACGTTGGAGATCTGGAAACTGGTCGGCGGGAAGAAATCGTTGCCGTGGTCCCAATGCTCGGCGGCCAGTTCGGCCAGCGCCGGGGCGGCGAGGTGGATCGGGTTTTTCGCCAGGTGCGGATAGGCCACGTGGCCCTGCACGCCGCGGACGGTCAGTTTGGCGCCGAGAGAACCGCGACGGCCGTTCTTGACCACGTCGCCGACCAGCGTGGTGCTCGATGGTTCGCCGACGATGCACCAGTCCAGACGCTCCTTGCGCGCCGCCAGACGTTCAACCACAGCCTTGGTGCCGTGGTGTGCCGGGCCTTCTTCGTCGCTGGTGATCAGGAAGGCGACCTTGCCCTTGTGGTCCGGGTAGTCGGCGACAAAACGTTCGGCGGCCACGGTCATCGACGCCAGGCTGCCTTTCATGTCCGCCGCGCCGCGGCCGCAGAGCATGCCGTGTTCATCGATTACTGCGTTGAACGGGTCGATCTGCCAGGCGGTGACCGGGCCGGTCGGCACCACGTCGGTGTGACCGGCGAAGCAAAGCACCGGGCTGTCGTGTTTACCGTGGGTGGCCCAGAAGTTATCCACATCTTCGATGCGCATTGGCTCAAGCGCAAAACCGGCATCGCCCAGGCGCTGCATCATCTGCTTCTGGCAATCGGCGTCGACCGGCGTTACGGACGGACGGCGGATCAGGTCGATGGCGAGTTGAAGGGTCGGCGAAAGGTCGGCGTGGGCCGTCATGTAAAAGCTCCGAGGTGCGCACGATAAACCTGCAGGAGCTGCCGAAGGCTGCGATCTTTTGATCTTGATTTTGAACAGCAAAGATCAAAAGATCGCAGCCTTCTGCAGCTCCTACAGTGCAAAAGGGCGATCATTCTAAAGCAAAACGGCGGCCCGAAGGCCGCCGTTTGACGTTAACCAGTAACGGATTATGCCGTTGCCGGTTCCGCTTCCACCGACGGTTTCGGCAGCGACGACAGGAACGCCATGATCAGCGCCGCCAGGTACGGCAGCGACTGCACCAGCAACATGGTCACCCAGAAGCGCATGTCGTTGCTCGGCAAGCCGTTCACCAGGAAGATCCCCAGCGCCGCGCTCCACAGCAGCAACATGATGAACACTTCTTCGCGAGCCTCCGAAATTGCCACCCAGAAGCCGTGGTTATCGGCGTTCTTCGGTGTGCGGAAAAACGGAATGCTGCTGGTGAAGAAACCGTACAGCACCGCTTTGGCGATGGTGTGCGACAGCGCCAGCCCGGCCAGCGCCGCGCAGAACGCGTCTTTCAGGTTCACACCCACCGCACGACGGTAGAGGAAGATGATCTTGCCGACCTTGAACACGAACAGCGCCAACGGCGGGATCGCGAAAATCAGCAGCGGCGGATCGACCCGCTGCGGCACGATGATCATCGCCGCCGACCACAACAACGCGCCGACGGTGAAGAAGATGTTCATGCCGTCGGCCACCCACGGCAACCAGCCCGCGAGGAAGTGGTAGCGCTGGCCGCGAGTCAGTTCGGTGTCCTTGCCGCGCAGCAGGCTGCGGGTGTGACGCTTGATGATCTGAATCGCACCGTAGGCCCAGCGGAAGCGCTGTTTCTTGAAGTCGATAAAGGTATCGGGCATCAGGCCCTTGCCGTAGCTGTCGTGGTAATACGCCGCCGACAAGCCTTTTTCGAATACCCGCAGACCCAGCTCGGCGTCTTCACAGATGCACCAGTCGGCCCAGCCCAGTTCTTCGAGCACCGAGCGGCGGGTCATGGTCATGGTGCCGTGCTGGATGATCGCGTCACGGTCGTTGCGAGTCACCATGCCGATGTGGAAGAAGCCTTTGTATTCCGCGTAGCAGAGCTTCTTGAAGGTGCTTTCGTTCTGGTCGCGATAGTCCTGGGGCGACTGCACCACGGCGATTTTCGGATCGGCGAAGTGCGGCACCATGTGCTTGAGCCAGTTCGGGTGCACACAGTAATCGGAGTCGATCACCGCGATCACTTCGGCATCCTTGGCGGTGTGTGGAATCAGGTAATTCAGCGCGCCGCCCTTGAAGCCGGCCAGCGGCGCGACGTGGAAGAACTTGAAGCGCGGGCCGAGGGTTTCGCAATAATCGCGAACCGGTTCCCAAACGGCCGGGTCCTTGGTGTTGTTGTCGATGATCAGGACTTCGAAGTCCGGATAGTCGAGGTTGGCCAGTGCATTGAGGGTCTGTTTGACCATCTCCGGCGGCTCGTTGTAGCACGGCACGTGGATCGACACTTTCGGGCGATAGCTCGAATCGCCGACCACCGGCAGGAATTCCCGGCGCCGCTTGTGAATCCACACGGCCTCGGCCAGCTCATGGGCTTCGGTCAACAACACGATAAACACCCCGAGTGCCCCGAGGGCAAGCAAGAAGCCCACCGTCAAGCTGAACCAGGTGCTGTATTGCTGGCTGTAGTCATAACCGATCCACACCAGCACCGAACCGCAAAGGAACGCGATAAAGGTCAGGAAGGTGCGACCGCGCTGGCGCAAGGCCGAGCCGTCGATCATCAGCAAGGTCAGCGACAGCAGCGCCAGTACCACCGAACCGATGGCCAGCACGCGCCATTGCGGAATCGCTACCACCGGGCCTTCAAAGTTGAATTTCTGCTGGCGCGCGGCGTTGAACACGCCCCAATACGCGCCCACCGAACCTTCGTCGCTGGCTTTCCAGGGTTGGTCAAACGCTTCGATCACGAAGTAATTGAAGCCCTGGCGGTTGAGCTTGTTGACCAGGGTCCGCAGGTAAATCGCCTGGTCTGCCGGTGAAGCATCGGCGCCACCGCGCATGCGGCCGTTGCTCGGCCAGCCCACTTCGGACAGCAGCAGCGGTTTTTTCGGGAACATTTTTTTCAGGTCGCGGGCACGGTCGAGGACGAACTGGCCGGCCTTGTCCATTGGGACGAATTCCCAGTACGGCAGGACGTGCGCGGCGATCAAGTCAACGTGTTTGGCCAGTTCCGGGTGTTCTTCCCAGACGTGCCACTGCTCGGATGTGGTGACCGGCACCTTCACGGCGGCGCGGACACGATCGAGGATCACGCTTAGATCTGCAGCGGTAATTTCCTTGCGAAAGATTGCCTCGTTACCGACCACCACGCGAACCACGCTTCGCGAGGAGTTGGCGATTTCGATGGCGCGGGTGATTTCCCGTTCGTTGCGTTCCTGGTCCGGGCTGATCCAGATCCCCAGCGTCACCCGCAGGCCGAACTCTTCCGCCAGTTTCGGGATGTTTTCCAGCGTGCCGTCGACCGAGTAAGTACGGATGTTGTCCGTCAGCTTGCTCATGATCTCCAGGTCGCGCCGCATTTGATCGTCGGTTGGATACTGTTCTTTCTGTGGGAATTGGCCTTGCTGGAACGGCGAATACGAGAAGCCGGAGATTTGTTCAGGCCAGTTGGGAGCGGTGACCGGGCGATTGATCAGCGCCCAGAAGCCGGTAAACAAGGCAGCGATGGCGAGCACCACCACCAGGTTGAGTCCAAATTTACGCGATGACATAGCTATTTCGGGTTCCAAAGACTGTGGAACAAATGAACGGTCGGCGGCCGCAGAAGGGCGCGCATCCTACACTGGCAGTTCACTGAACGTACACCGGACAGGGAAATACCGGACATTGGGCAATGTGCTTTCACATAAGTTCTTACACTTGTAGCTTGAAACTTAAAACTTGCCGCTGCGAAGCCCTATAATGCGCGCCGGTTTTTGAGGTGATGGTCATGAGTGCAGAAGATCCACGGTTTGCTGGTATCGCCCGTTTGTATGGCATCGAAGGCCTTGAGCGCCTTCGCGCAGCCCATGTGGCGATCGTTGGCGTCGGTGGCGTCGGTTCCTGGGCGGCGGAAGCCATGGCCCGTTGCGGCGTGGGTGAGATTTCGCTGTTCGACCTCGACGACGTCTGCGTCAGCAACGCCAACCGCCAGCTGCACGCGCTGGACAGCACCGTCGGCAAACCCAAGGTCGAAGTGATGGCCGAGCGCCTGCGCGGGATCAACCCGGACTGCACGGTGCACGCGGTGCCTGATTTCGTCACCCGCGACACCATGGCCGAATACATCACGCCGAACATCGACTGCGTGATCGACTGCATCGACAGCGTCAACGCAAAAGCGGCGCTGATCGCCTGGTGCAAACGCCGCAAGATCCAGATCATCACCACCGGCGGCGCGGGCGGGCAGATCGACCCGACACTGATTCAGGTCTGCGACCTCAACCGCACCTTCAATGACCCGCTGGCCTCGAAAGTGCGCTCGACCCTGCGTCGCGACTACGGCTTCTCCCGCACCGTGACCCGTCACTACAGCGTGCCGTGCGTGTTCTCCACCGAGCAACTGCGCTACCCGAAACCGGATGGCAGCATTTGCTTGCAGAAGAGTTTTGTCGGGGATGGCGTGAAACTCGACTGCGCCGGCGGGTTTGGCGCGGTGATGATGGTGACGGCGACCTTCGGTATGGTCGCGGCGACCAAGGCTGTGGACAAGATTGTGGCGGGTGTGCGCCGGCCGGCGGAGCGCATCAAACCCAACGCTTGAAACACAATCTTTGTAGGAGCCGGCTTGCTGGCGATCCAAGCGCTGCGGTGAATCAGACCTGCCGTGTCGCCTGGATCGCCAGCAAGCCGGCTCCTACAGAGTGGTGTAGCGCCGAACAATCATCATGCACCCGCGAAGGCCAATTCGCGCATCCGTTGAAGCACCGCATTCAGGCCATTACTGCGCGACTGCGACAACTGCCGCCCCAGCCCCAACTGGTTGAACCACTCCGGCAAGTCCACCTGTTGCAACTCGGCAGCGGACAAGCCATTGACCCGCGCCAGCAACAACGCCACCAACCCGCGAATCAATCGCGCATCGCTGTTGGCGCTGAACTGCCAATGGTCGTCGCGCAATTCGCCTGTCAGCCACACCTGGCTTTCACAACCGTGCACCCGGTTGGCGTCGCACATCTGTTCATCGCTCAGCGCGGGCAGGCGCTCGCCCCATTGCATCAGCAGTCGCGCCCGCTGTTCCCAGCCAGCGGCAGCCTGAAAGGTTTCGAGTGCACTAACGGCATCGGCGGGCAAGTTCATCGCAGTAACTCCAGCGCCTGATCCAGCGCCTCAAAGAACCGTTCCAGATCTTCGGAGTCATTGTAAAGCGCCAACGAAACCCGGATCGCTCCGGCCAGTTCGAAGCTTTTGAGCAACGGCATGGCGCAGTGGTGACCGGCGCGAACGGCGATCCCCTGCTCGGTCAGCAAATGCGCCAGGTCCGAGTTATGCACACCCTCGACGGTAAAACTGGCCAATGCCACTTGTGGTTTGCCCAGCAGGCGGATGCCGTTGCGCGACTCAAGGCCCTTGAGCAAATAGTCATGCAACGCCGCTTCATGGGCGGACACGGCGTCTTGATCGAGTCCGGCGAGATAATCCAGTGTCGCGCCCAATCCAATCACACTGGAGATCGGCGGCGTCCCCGCTTCAAAACCCAGCGGCGCGGGGCGAAAGCGTGCGTCGTGATAGTTGGCGTCCAGCACCATCTCGCCGCCGAATTGCCAAGGGCGCAGTTGTTGCAGCGCTTCATTGCGCCCGAACAACACGCCGAGGCCATCAGGCCCGTAGAGCTTGTGGCTGGAAAACACATAGAAGTCGCAACCCAGCGCCTGCACGTCATGCCGGCCATGGACCACGCCTTGAGCGCCATCGATGACGGTCAGCGCGCCTTGTGCCTTGGCCAGCGCCAACAGCGCCGGCAGTGGTTGCCAGGCGCCGATCACGTTGGATAGCTGACTGACCGCCAGCAGGCGCGTGCGTGGGCCGATCAGTTGCGCGGCAGCGTCAAGGTCGATCACACCGTCGGTATCCAGCGGCAGGATCACCAGGTTCAGTTCGCGACGATGGGCCAGTTGCTGCCATGGCAGCAGGTTGGCGTGGTGCTCCAGGGCGCTGATGACAATTTCATCGCCCGGATTGAATGAGTGTTCCAGGCCATAGGCCAGGAGGTTCAGCGCGGAAGTCGCGCCGTGGGTAAAGATGATCTGCCCGCAATCACCGGCGTTGAGCCATTGCACGGCTTTGCGGCGGCTGTCCTCGAACGCCTGGGTGGCATGGGCGCCGGGCAAGTGTTGCGCCCGATGCACGTTGGCCGCGCCACTGGCGTAGTAATGCGCCAGGGCATCCAGCAAGGCTTGAGGTTTTTGCGTGGTGGCGGCGTTGTCCAGATAGGTCTGGTCTTGCCGTTGCAGGGCGGCGATGGCCGGAAAATCGGCGCGCCAGGGAGAGGGAATCATCATGCTATTCGCCTGTACGCCTGGCCCCTGTAGGAGCGAGCCTGCTCGCGATGATCGCATGGACGACACGGGCTGTCTGATGCCCCGCGTTATCGTTGACGTCCATCGCGAGCAGGCTCGCTCCTACAAAGGTGCAGGGGATCGTGTGGCTTAGTTGTGAGCGTGCAGCGCTTCGTTCAGTTCGATCGCCGATTTGTGGGTTTTGCACTCCACGGCACCGGTTTCCGAATTGCGACGGAACAACAAGTCCGGCTGACCGGCCAGTTCACGGGCCTTCACGACTTTGACCAGCTGATTTTTCTCGTCCAGCAGGGCCACTTTGGTGCCGGCAGTGACGTACAGGCCCGACTCAACGGTGTTGCGGTCGCCCAACGGGATGCCGATACCGGCGTTGGCGCCGATCAGGCAGCCTTCGCCAACCTTGATCACGATGTTGCCGCCGCCCGACAGGGTGCCCATGGTCGAGCAACCGCCGCCCAGGTCCGAACCCTTGCCGACGAACACGCCAGCGGAGACGCGGCCTTCGATCATGCCCGGGCCTTCGGTGCCGGCGTTGAAGTTGACGAAACCTTCGTGCATCACGGTGGTGCCTTCCCCAACGTAGGCGCCCAGGCGCAGACGCGCCGCGTCAGCGATACGCACGCCGGCCGGAACCACGTAGTCGGTCATTTTCGGGAACTTGTCCACCGAGAACACTTCCAGCAGCTCGCCGCGCAGGCGCGCTTCCAGTTGATGCTCGGCCAGTTCAGCCAGGTCGATTGCGCCCTGGCTGGTCCAGGCTACGTTTGGCAGGAGCGGGAACACGCCCGCCAGGTTCAGGCCATGCGGCTTGACCAGGCGATGGGACAGCAGGTGCAGCTTGAGGTAAGCCTCAGGCGTGGAAGTCAGTTGAGCGTCTTCGGCCAGGATCGTGGCGACCAGCGGCTTGTGGCTCTCGGCCAGGCGGGTCAGCAAAGCTGCCTGGGCAGCGTCGACGCCTTTTACGGCTTCGGCCAGTTGCGAAGCCTGAGCGGTGGTGAAGGTGATGGCCTGGTTGCCGTCGGTGTAACCCAGGATCGGCGCAACAGCGGCGATCAGCTCAACGGAAGGGTTGAGCAGTGGCTGCGCGTAAAACACTTCCAGCCATGCGCCTTGACGGTTTTGAGTGCCGACACCAAAGGCCAGGCTGAACGGGGTAGTGGACATGTTGATACCTCTAACAAATTGAAACGGGCTGCTTACTTGAGCGCGGCCGCGTAGATATCTGGCTTGAAGCCAATCAGGGTTCGGTCACCGAGATCGAGCACCGGGCGCTTGATCATCGAAGGTTGTGCGAGCATCAGTTCGATGGCTTTCGACTGGTCGAGATCGGCTTTGCGTTCGTCGTCGAGCTTGCGAAAGGTCGTGCCTGCACGGTTCAACACCACTTCCCAGCCGTGCTCGTTGCACCATTGGGTCAAGTGTTCACGGTCGATACCGACCGCTTTGTAATCATGGAAGTCATAGCTGACAGCGTGTTCATCGAGCCAGGTGCGCGCCTTTTTCATGGTGTCGCAGGCTTTGATGCCGAAAAGGTGCAACGTTTTACTTGAAACAGTCAAGGAATCGCCCCCATTACAGGTGCCGGAAATAAAAGGTGTCGGATTATGCCATGGAAGCGCAAATCCTGTGGGAGCGAGCTTGCTCGCGATAACGGCATTAAATTCAACATCCATGTCGACTGATACGCCGCCATCGCGAGTAAGCTCGGCTCCCACAAGGATTGCAGTGATTGCGGGTGCGACATTGGTGCAAAGGCCAGCGAGCAGTCTAAGCGGCTAATATGGCACTTCTATGCTGTCGATTGCCCGGGAACCACGCTTTATGCAAACCGCTTATACCGTCCTGATCCTGTTGATGCTGGTCGGCGTTTCACGCCTGATCGGACGGGTGATTCCGCTACCGTTACCGTTGGTACAAATTGCTGCGGGTGCCTTGCTCGCCTGGCCGACGCTTGGGCTGCACGTGGCTCTCGATCCCGAGTTGTTTCTGTTTCTATTCTTGCCACCGCTGTTGTTTTCCGACGGCTGGCGCATGCCAAAACGTGAGTTCTGGCAACTGCGCGGGCCGATCTTGACGCTGGCGGTGGGTTTGGTTTTGTTTACCGTGGTCGGCGCCGGGTATTTCATCCACTGGTTGCTGCCGAGTATTCCGCTGCCCGTGGCTTTTGCCTTGGCAGCGGTGCTGTCGCCCACGGACGCCGTGGCGGTGTCGGCGATCTCCCAGAATCGCTTGCCGACACCGCTGATGCACATGCTCCAGGGCGAGGCGTTGATGAACGATGCTTCGGGCCTGGTGACGTTCAAGTTTGCCTTGGCTGCGGCGGTGACCGGCGTGTTCTCGCTGGCCAATGCCAGTGTCACTTTCCTGTTGGTGGCAATCGGAGGCCTGGCCATTGGCGTGGCGTTGAGCTGGCTGGTCGGACGTATGCGCTCGTGGATGATCGCCCGCGGTTGGGATGACCCGGCGACCCACGTGGTCTTCATGTTGTTACTGCCGTTCGCTGCCTACGTGTTGGCCGAGCGCGTGGGCGCGTCCGGCATTCTGTCGGCAGTAGCGGCGGGGATGATGCAGAGCTGGCTCGATCTGCTGCCGCGCCAGACCAACACCCGGTTGCTCAACCGCAGTGTCTGGGCATTGCTGGAATTCGCCTTCAACGGCTTGATCTTCCTGCTGCTGGGCCTGCAATTGCCTGACATCATCAAAGCCGTGGCCAGTCACGAAACGTCGTTGTGGCCGACGTTGTTCTATCGCTGCCTCGACGTGGTGGCGATTTTCCTGGTGTTGCTGGTGTTACGGTTTGTCTGGGTGCAGAGCATCTGGCGCCTGTCCATTCTGCTGCGGCGCTGGCGTGGCAAGGATGAGATAACCCGGGTGCCGAGCGCGCGCTCCTGCTGGTTGTTGACGGTCGGCGGGGTGCGCGGTGCTGTGACGCTGGCGGGTGTGATGTCGGTGCCGATGCTCATGGGCGCCGACGCATTTCCCGAGCGTGACCTGCTTATTTTTATCGCCGCCGGGGTCATTCTGCTGTCACTGATTGCCGCGTGCATTGCCTTGCCCTTGCTGCTGCGCGGCATCGACAAGAGCCCCGACGACAAGCGCCGCAATGAAGTGCGCGATGCGTGGCGCAAGACCGCTGAAGCGGCCATTCATGCGCTCGAAACAGAAGAGGTCAGCCCTCAGGATGCCGCACAGTCAGCGCTGGCGGCAGAACTCAAGGCGCGGATCATGTCCGAGTATCGACATCAACTTGAGGTGTTCAACGATTCGGCGGAAGCCCAGGCACTGGCGTTTCAGATGGACTTGCTGGAGCGGCGATTGCGCTTGAAGGCGCTGCGGGCGCAGCGCCTGGAGTTGTATAGCCTCAGTCGTCAGCACCAGATTGGTGACGACGTGTTGCGTGAGGTGTTGGGGGAACTGGATTTGAGTGAGGCCAAGCTCGGGCAGGTCAAGTAAGTATGCCCCGTTAGTCTTTCTTGATCAGGGATAAGCTGCGCGCGCGAGCGCTTTGTCGCCAGCACTGATTTGGAGGTTGTCCGCTTGTTCCCAGTCGCCAACAGTGCACGTATTGATGATTGGGTAGTGCATGACCGAATGCCGGTCATAGGGTGTATAGGTTCGGTCGGTTCGGCGAGGAAGCGGGAATACATGGTTGTCAACGGCTGCTTTAGACGAGCCATAATTTTGTTGATAGAACTGGTAGGTATTCTCTTTATGCCACGGAATGTCTGCATCGGGATGTTGATGCTCATGGGCAAAGCCCAAAGCGTGTCCGAACTCGTGGATGACAGTGCCTTCGTATGAGGTGGATGTATATTCCACGCCCAGACCCATCGTCGGAAGATGAGCGAGAACTGTCAAAGCGTCAGTCCCTATTGCAGAACTTGCGACCGTGTCATATTGCGGAGCCAGGTCAATCCGAATGTCTCCTTCGTAACGTTCGTCAGTGAGTTTAGTAAACTCAAACTTTAAGTTAACGTAAGGTTGCCATTGGCTAATGGCATTTTTGACTATTTCAAATCCACCATCCTCGTAATCGGTTATCGCGATTTTTAACGTCCGTCCAGATAGCCAGTATTTATTGTGTTCGCCCACGGCCCTTTTGCCGCGGCCCGATGATGTACTAGACGCATTTTCCGGATTTTCGGTAATGGCTGCTTCATAAGAGGCTTGAATGCTGGGTGGCGATTGGATGTGGCAAGGTTTAATGGTTTGCATAGTAACTTCCGTGTTTTTGCTTGTTTAGAATTTTATAGTTGGTGTCTTAAGAGTGTGAACTTTATTGATGTAGATTGTTGAGTTAGTTTAGGTGTTTCAATGTTAGGGGTGCGAGGTTAACTAAAAAGCTGTAGGGGATGTAGTTGCGATTAATGCGCTATGTTTCTTTGAAGGCCTGTACTGCATTGCACAGTACAGGCTTAGTTAATGTTACTTGCGGCGGTTTATGAAATCACGAATGCGTTCAGCCGCTTCGACGCACTCCGCCAATGGCGCCACAAGTGCCATGCGCACTCGGCCCGCGCCCGGATTGACGCCATCGACGTCCCGCGACAGGTAGGAACCCGGCACCACGGTCACATGCTCCTGCTCGAACAGATCGCGGCAGAAGGCTGCATCTTCACCGGCCACATTTGGCCACAAGTAAAAACCACCGTCCGGACGTTGCACATCCATTACCGGGCTGAGGATCTCCAGCACCGCGTCATACTTCTCACGGTACAAAGCACGGTTGGCGCGAACGTGCACCTCGTCGTTCCACGCGGCAACGCTGGCCAGTTGCGTCTGAACCGGCATCGCGCAGCCGTGGTAGGTGCGATAGAGCAGGAAACCTTTGAGAATGTCCGCGTCACCCGCAACGAAGCCAGAACGCAGGCCCGGCAAGTTGGAACGCTTGGACAAACTGTGGAACACCACGCAACGCTTGAAGTCCTTGCGACCCAGTTCCACGCAAGCGCTTAGCAGACCAGGTGGCGGGGTTTGTTCATCAAAGTAGAGTTCGCTGTAGCACTCGTCTGCGGCGATTACGAAGTCGTATTCATCGGCCAGGGCGATCAGCTTTTTCAGGGTATCGACCGGGATCAGCGCGCCGGTCGGGTTGCCTGGCGAGCACAGGAACAGGATCTGGCAGCGTTTCCAGATGTCTGGCGAGACCGCGTCGAAATCCGGATTGAAGCCGTTTTCGTCCAGGCATGGCAGGTAATGCGGCTTGGCCCCGGCGAGGAACGCCGCACCTTCGTAAATCTGATAGAACGGGTTCGGGCTGACCACCAGCGCGTCATCGCCACGGTTGACCACGGTCTGGGTGAAGGCGAACAGCGCTTCGCGGGTGCCGTTGACTGGCAGTACGTTGCGCGCCGGGTCGAGCCAGCCGTTCGGGACGCTGAAGCGACGCTCGCACCAGGCGGCGATGGCTTCCCGCAGCTCCGGGATCCCGAGGGTGGTCGGGTAGACGGCCATTTTTTCCAGATTGCTGGCCAAGGCTTCGGCGACGAAGCTTGGCGAACGGTGCTTCGGCTCGCCGATCGACAGCGCGATAGGGCGCTTGTCCGGGTTGGGCGTGACACTGCCGAGCAGGGCGCGGAGCTTTTCGAACGGGTAGGGCTGGAGCTGGGTCAGAGCGTTGTTCATCGGTCGATCTCGTTCAATGTGAAAACCACCACTCCGTAGGAGCCGGCTTGCTGGCGATTGCATCGCTGCGACACACCTGACACACCGAGGTGATGCCATCGCCAGCAAGCCGGCTCCTACACAGGGGGTATTTAATTCAGATACTGATGCGCGACAGTTTGATATCCGGTTCCTGGTTAACGCTCAACTGTTCGACGATTGCATCTTGTAACCGGCTGCACAGCAGCGGGTCGGACAACGGTTGGTTGTTGGCGTCGGTGATGAAGAACACGTCTTCCACGCGTTCGCCCAAGGTCGCGATCTTGGCGTTCTGCAGCGACAAGTCGAACTCCAGGAAGATCGTGCCGATCCGTGCCAAAAGACCTGGGCGGTCGGGAGCGGTCAGTTCGAGCACGGTCACCGGGCGCTGCGCGTCGTTGTGAATTGTTACCTGCGGAGCGAAGGCGAAATGCTTGAGCTGCCGTGGCACCCGACGCTGGATGATGGTCGGGTAGTCGTCCGGGTTTCGCAGGGCTTCGGTCAGGCCGTCGCGGATCTGCTTGACCCGTGCCGGGTTGTCGCCGATCGAGTCGCCGTCGGTGTCGAGCACGATGTAGGTGTCGAGGGTGAACTGGCTGCTGGAGGTGATAACCCGGGCGTCGTGAATGTTCAGGTTGAGCTGGTCCATCGCGGCTACGGTCACGGCGAAGAAATCGTGCTGGTCCGGCGCATAAATGAAGATCTGCGTGCCGCCCTCGAATTCGCGTTGGGTGGTTTCCTTGATCAGAACCAGCGGCCCGCCGTCGGCTGGCTGCTGGAGGATCGCATCGCTGTGCCAGGCGACATCACCGGCGGTGTGACGCAGGAAATAGTCATCACCCAATTGCGCCCACAACTGTTCGACGTCGTCCGGATCGGTACCGCCGCGCACCAGGATGTCCAGGGCCGCGCTCTGGGTCTGGCGGATCTGCTCTTCGCGATCCACCGGGTTTTCCAGGCCGCGGCGCAGTGCCCGCTTGGTTTCGGTGTAGAGCTGGCGCAACAGGCTGGCGCGCCAGGAATTCCACAGGGTCGGGTTGGTGGCGTTGATGTCGGCGACGGTCAGCACGTACAGGTAGTCGAGACGGGTTTCATCGCCGACAGTCTGGGCGAAATCGTGAATCACTTGCGGATCTGACAAATCCTTACGCTGGGCGGTGGTCGACATCATCAGATGGTTCTGCACCAGCCAGACGATCAGGCGACTGTCCCAGACTGGCAACTGGTGGCGCTGGCAGAAGGCTTCGGCATCCACCGCGCCGATTTCCGAGTGGTCGCCATGCCGGCCCTTGCCGATGTCGTGGTACAGCCCGGCCAGGTAGATCAGCTCCGGTTTGGGCAGCTTGCCCATGAGCTTGCTGGCCAGCGGGAATTTTTCCGACACTTGGGTGTATTGCAACTTACGCAGGTGCTTGATCAGGTTCAGGGTGTGGGCGTCGACCGTATAGATGTGAAACAGGTCATGCTGCATCTGTCCGACGATGAAACCGAACTCCGGCAAGTAACGCCCGAGGATGCCGTAACGGTTCATCCGCCGCAGGTTGCGGTGGATGCCGATCTTGCACTTGAACAGCTCGATAAACAGGCTGGTGTTGCGGATGTCGTTGCGGAAATCATCGTCGATCAGGTGACGATTCTCGCGCAGCAGACGAATGGTGTCGGCGCGCACCCCCTTGATTTCCGGCTGCTGGGCCATCAGCACGAAGATTTCCAGCATGGCGAACGGCGTGCGGCGGAACACGTTGTCGTTGCGCGCCTCGATGTAACCGTCGTGCAGCTGGAATCGCGAGTTGATGGGTTGCGGCGGCGCTTCGTCTTCCGGGGCGAGGATGACTTCCTCGAAGTGCTGGATGATCAGGTCGCTGAGCTGGGCAATGCTCATGACCACCCGGTAATACTGCTGCATGAAGTTTTCGATCGCCTGCTTGGCGTCGTCGCCTTCGAAACCCAGCAGCTTGGCGATGGTGCGCTGGTGGTCGAACAACAGACGGTCTTCGGAGCGACCGGCGAGCATGTGCAACGCGTAACGCACTTTCCACAGGAACTCCTGGGACGAAGCCAGCAGGGCGTTTTCGCTCTCCACCAGGAAGCCTTCGCCAGCCAGTGCCCGCAGGTTCAGGGTGCCGTATTCGCGGCGCGCTACCCACAGAATCGTCTGAATATCCCGTAGTCCGCCGGGCGAACCTTTGACGTTGGGTTCCAGGTTGTATTCGGTGTCGTTGTACTTGTGGTGACGAGCCTTCTGTTCGGCGCGTTTGGCCAGGAAGAAGTCCTTGCTCGGCCACATGTGCGCGGTGCTGGTGACATCCAGCATGCGTTGGCGCAAGCGCTCAGGCCCGCAGATGGTGCGGCTTTCCATCAGGTTGGTAACAACCGTCAGGTCAGCGCGAGCCTCGACGGCGCACTCGTCGACCGAGCGAACGCTCTGACCGACTTCCAGGCCGATGTCCCACAGCAGCGTCAGAAAACGCTCGATGGAATCGCGGAAAACTTCGTGATCGGCGCTGTCCAGCAGGATCAGCAAATCGATATCGGAATACGGGTGCAACTCGCCACGACCGTAGCCGCCGACCGCGACCAGCGCGATGTCGGCGTCTTCACTCCAATTGAACTGCTCCCAGGCCTTTTGCAGGATGTTGTCGACGAACCAGGCGCGATCCTCGATCAGCCGGCGAATGTCCCGGCCGCTGCGAAAGCGCCCGTCGAGCACCTCGCGGGCCTGGCGAATCGCCTTCTTGAAGGCCGCAATCGGGCTTGCCTTCAGGGCCAGTTCAGCCTGGAACTGGCCGCGGTCGAAGAGTTCGGGATCCACCTGCGGCATCGATTGGCTTTCCTTTCTATAAGGCTGGGAGCTGTTCGTGGTTGATCAGGCCGACATGCGCGGGATGGTGTCATCGCTGCGCAGGGTGAAGATCTCGTAACCGGTTTCGGTGACCAGCAGGGTGTGCTCCCACTGGGCCGATAACTTGCGATCCTTGGTGATCGCGGTCCAGCCATCGCCCAGTACCTTGGTGTCGGCTTTGCCCTGGTTGATCATCGGTTCGATGGTGAAGGTCATGCCGGCTTTCAGTTCCATGCCGGTGCCCGCGCGGCCGTAGTGCAGGATCTGTGGTTCTTCGTGGAAGACCTTGCCGATGCCGTGGCCGCAGAACTCGCGGACTACCGAGAAACCGTTCTTTTCCGCGTGCTTCTGGATAATTTCGCCGATGTCGCCGAGGCGGCAACCGGGTTTGACGATCTCGATCGCCTTGTACATGCATTCCTGCGTCACTTGCGACAGGCGCTCGGCCCAGACCGGCACGGTGCCGACGTGGAACATGCGGCTGGTGTCGCCGTGGTAACCGTCCTTGATGACGGTGACGTCGATGTTCAGCGTATCGCCATCCTTCAGCGGCTTGTCGTTCGGGATGCCGTGGCAGACCACGTGGTTGATCGACGTGCAAATCGATTTCGGGTAGCCCTTGTAATTCAGCGGGGCAGGGATGGCTTGCTGTTCGTTGACGATATAGTCGTGGCAGATCTGGTTCAGTTGATCGGTGGTGACGCCCGGCTTGACATGTTCGGCAATCATTTCCAGCACATCGGCGGCCAGTTTGCCGGCAACGCGCATTTTGGCGATGTCCTCGGGGGTTTTGAGGGTGACGGTCATACAGGCTC
The DNA here is from genome assembly GCF_019947275.1 of Pseudomonas sp. GL-RE-29. NCBI lineage: Bacteria > Pseudomonadati > Pseudomonadota > Gammaproteobacteria > Pseudomonadales > Pseudomonadaceae > Pseudomonas > Pseudomonas sp. GL-RE-29. Next base: position 50,538 of record NZ_JAGYGD010000010.1, on the reverse strand, counting down.
TCTCTGCGCTCGATGGCGCTTTCTTGACGAAAAGGGCGGTGCGCGAACGGTCGGCGCAGCCCTGAAAAACGCGATTCTATCAGACGATCAGCGCAAATCTGCGCCTCTGTGCATCGCTTCTCTCTATAGAATGGTGCATTCTGGGCGGATTCCAAGGGATGGAGGGGTGTGGTCACCAGGATTTCAGAATCCGGGTTCCGTTTTTTTCTCCCTTGTGATATAAAATGCGCCGCTTTCCGGGGATGCCCCGAAAAGCCTAAATCCACACACGTGTCGACACGATGACCTGGGTGCCTACAGCTGAATGCTGCTGGTTGGTCATTGGGATACGTGGAGGCCAAACCCGACTTATTAAGGAACTATCATGTCCCAAGTCAACATGCGCGATATGCTGAAGGCCGGTGTGCACTTCGGTCACCAGACCCGTTACTGGAACCCGAAAATGGGTAAATACATTTTCGGCGCGCGTAACAAGATCCACATCATCAACCTTGAAAAAACCCTGCCAATGTTCAACGAAGCTCTGACTTTCGTAGAGCGCCTGGCCCAGGGCAAAAACAAGATTCTGTTCGTCGGCACCAAGCGTTCCGCTGGCAAGATCGTTGCTGAAGAAGCAGCACGTTGCGGTTCGCCGTACGTCGATCACCGCTGGTTGGGCGGCATGCTGACCAACTTCAAAACCATCCGTGCTTCCATCAAGCGTCTGCGTGACCTTGAAGTACAAGCCGAAGACGGTACTTTCGCCAAGCTGACCAAGAAAGAAGCGCTGATGCGCTCCCGTGACCTGGAAAAGCTGGATCGTTCCTTGGGTGGTATCAAGGACATGGGCGGTCTGCCAGACGCTCTGTTCGTTATCGACGTTGATCACGAGCGCATCGCGATCACCGAAGCCAACAAGCTGGGCATCCCGGTTATCGGCGTAGTCGATACCAACAGCAGCCCGGAAGGCGTTGACTACATCATCCCAGGCAACGATGACGCAATCCGCGCTATCCAGCTGTACATGGGTTCGATGGCTGACGCTGTAATCCGTGGTCGCAACAACGTTGCCGGCGGCACCGTAGAGTTCGCAGCTGAAGAAACTCAGGCTGCAGCTGAGTAATTGACGCCCTGGCGTTGACTCAGTAAGCAAAAAGGGGGCTTGGCCCCCTTTTTGCCACCTCGAAAACCATTTGTCGGCGCCCACTGCTCTATCTGTAACGTGCGGCAGCTAACAAGGGTGGTTCGGGAAGAATTGAACGCCCGTTCGATCGGGTGGAATGGTTGATAACCTATCCAAGAGGAATTTTGAAATGGCAGAGATTACTGCAGCGTTGGTCAAAGAACTGCGCGAGCGTACTGGCGAAGGCATGATGGACTGCAAAAAGGCCTTGACCAAGGCTGGCGGCGACATCGAAAAAGCCATTGATGACATGCGTGCTTCGGGCGCCATCAAGGCTGCCAAGAAAGCGGGCAACGTTGCCGCTGAAGGCGCTATCGCCATCAAGGCTGACGACAAGTCCGCCGTACTGCTGGAAGTGAACTCGCAGACCGACTTCCTGGCCCTGCAAGACGACTTCAAAAACTTCGTTGCTGCCAGCGTAGAAAAAGCCTTCGCTGAAAAACTGACCGACGCAGCTCCGCTGATCGCCGCTCAGGAATTGGCTCGTGAAGCCCTGGTGGCCAAAGTTGGCGAAAACGTCAACATCCGTCGTCTGGTTCGCGTAGAGGGTGACGTTGTCGGCACCTACCTGCACGGTAACAAGATCGGTGTTGCTGTTGTTCTCAAGGGCGGCGATGTTCAGCTGGCCAAAGAGATCGCCATGCACGTGGCGGCAAGCAACCCTGAGTTCCTGCTGCCATCGCAGGTTTCGCCAGAAGCCATCGAGCGTGAAAAGGGCGTTTTCCTGTCCTTGAACGAAGACAAGATGAAAGGCAAGCCTGCTGAAATCGTCGAGAAGATGATTGCTGGCCGTATCACCAAGTTCCTGGCTGAAGCCAGCCTGGTAGAACAAGCTTTCGTTATGAATCCAGAAGTCACCGTTGGTGCTCTGGCCAAGAAAGCCGGCGCTGAAATCGTTTCCTTCACCTACTTCAAAGTCGGCGAAGGCATCGAGAAGCCAGTAGACAACTTCGCTGAAGAAGTTGCTGCACAGCTGGCTGCCGCCAAGCAATAAGACAGTTTTTTAAACTGTCGCCCTGAAGAGGCTGCCCGCTCACGCGCGCAGCCTCTTTTCAGATGGGGAACCAATTTTTAATTGGTTTCCGTTTGGAACTGGCTTACAAAGCCATGTTCCGATGGCGCTGAAGCAGCGCCAAGCTAGAGTGAACGCCAGCTGAAAACAGCTCGCAAAGAATTTTTAAAATACGCCGCAGGAGAGATTCGCAATGGCTCAGCAGGGCAGTGGTTATCAGGCTCGCTATAAACGCATTCTACTCAAGCTTAGCGGCGAGGCCCTGATGGGCTCGGAAGAGTTCGGGATCGATCCGAAAGTTCTGGATCGCATGGCGCTGGAAGTCGGCCAACTGGTTGGCATCGGTGTTCAGGTCGGTCTGGTGATCGGCGGCGGTAACCTGTTCCGCGGCGAAGCGCTGAGCAAGGCCGGCATGGATCGGGTTACGGGCGACCACATGGGCATGCTGGCCACTGTGATGAACGCCCTGGCCATGCGCGATGCGCTGGAACGTGCGAATATCTCGGCCATCGTGATGTCGGCCATTTCCATGGTCGGCGTGACCGATCACTACGATCGCCGCAAGGCCATGCGCCATCTGAACTCCAAGGATGTGGTGATTTTCGCGGCCGGTACCGGTAATCCGTTCTTCACTACGGATTCGGCAGCCTGCCTGCGTGCAATCGAAATCGATGCCGATGTCGTGCTCAAGGCGACCAAGGTCGATGGCGTCTACACCGCTGACCCATTCAAAGACCCGCATGCCGAGAAGTTCGATCATCTGACTTACGATGAAGTACTGGATCGCAAGCTGGGCGTGATGGATCTGACGGCCATTTGCCTGTGCCGCGACCACAAGATGCCGCTGCGCGTATTTAACATGAACAAGCCCGGCGCCCTGCTGAATATCGTACATGGCGGCGCTGAAGGGACCCTGATCGAGGAAGGCCAACAATGATCAACGAAATCAAGAAAGACGCTCAAGAGCGTATGCAGAAATCCGTGGAATCGCTGGCGCACAACTTCGGCCGTATTCGTACCGGCCAGGCGCACCCGAGCATTCTCGAAGGTGTGATGGTTCCGTACTACGGCTCCGACACGCCGATCAAGCAAGTGGCGAACATCACCGTTAAAGATGCCCGTACCCTGCAAGTCGTTGCCTTTGAGCGCAACATGCTCGGTGCTGTCGACAAAGCCATTGGTAGTGCTGGTCTGAACCTCAATCCGACTAACCTCGGTGAGTTGCTGCTGATCTCCATGCCTGCCCTGACTGAAGAGACCCGCAAGGGCTTCACCAAGCAGGCTCGTGATGTCGCTGAAGATGCCCGTGTGGCCGTGCGCAACATCCGTCGTGATGCCAACAGCTCGCTGAAGGACCTGGTCAAGGAAAAGGAAATCAGCGAAGACGAAGAGCGTCGCGCAACCAGCGAAATCGATGATCTGACCAAGAAGTACGTGGCTCAAATCGACGCGAACCTGGCGCAAAAAGAAAAAGACCTGATGGCCGTATAAGGGTCGCGATTTCATGGAAAAGACCAAGCAGGCTGCACCGTCCGCGGTGCCGCGCCATGTCGCGATTATCATGGACGGTAATAATCGCTGGGCGAAAAAACGCTTTATGCCGGGTGTCGCCGGGCATAAAGCGGGTGTAGACGCGGTTCGTGCAGTCATCGAGGTGTGTGCTGAAGCCGGGGTCGAAGTATTGACCCTGTTCGCTTTTTCCAGTGAGAACTGGCAGCGCCCGGCCGACGAAGTCAGTGCCTTGATGGACCTTTTCTTCAAGGCCTTGCGTCGCGAGGCCAAGCGCCTCAATGAAAACAACATCAGTTTGCGCATCATTGGCGACCGTTCGCGTTTTCATCCGGAGCTTCAAGCGGCGATGCGCGAGGCTGAGTCAATGACAGCCGGCGCCAATCGTTTCGTCCTGCAAATCGCTGCCAACTACGGTGGTCAGTGGGATATCGCGCAAGCCGCGCAACGCCTGGCGCGGGAAGTTCAGGCTGGGCACCTGCGTCCGGAAGACATCACCCCGGAACTGCTGCAAACCTGTCTGGCCACCGGCGATCTGCCGTTGCCGGACTTGTGCATCCGTACCGGTGGCGAGCATCGCATCAGTAACTTCCTGCTGTGGCAGCTGGCGTACGCCGAGTTGTATTTCTCCGACCTGTTCTGGCCGGACTTCAAACACGACGCCATGCGTAACGCGCTGGCCGATTTCGCATCTCGCCAGCGCCGCTTCGGTAAAACGAGCGAGCAGGTCGAGGCTGGAGCCCGGGTTTAATGCTTAAACAACGAATCATCACCGCGCTGATCCTGCTGCCGATTGCCTTGTGCGGTTTCTTCCTGCTCGAGGGGTCGGCGTTCGCCTTGTTCATCGGGCTGGTCGTGACCCTCGGTGCCTGGGAGTGGGCGCGCCTGGCAGGCTTTACCGCCCAGCCGATGCGCGTTGCTTTCGCCGCTATCGTCGCGTTGATGTTGTTTGTCATGCACCTCCTTCCCGGGCTTGCGCCTTGGGTCCTGGGTGCGTCAGTGATCTGGTGGGGGATTGCGACTTATCTGGTGCTGACGTATCCGCGCTCCAGCGTGCATTGGGCCAGTGCGGCCTGCAAGCTGGTGATTGGATTGTTGATTCTGCTGCCGGCCTGGCAGGGCCTGGTTCAGATCAAGCAGTACCCGTTGGGTAACTGGCTGATCATGGCAGTGATGGTGTTGGTCTGGGGTGCCGATATCGGCGCCTACTTCTCGGGCCGGGCTTTCGGCAAGCGCAAGCTCGCGCCGCAGGTCAGTCCTGGGAAAAGCTGGGAAGGCGTTTACGGTGGTTTGGCCCTGAGTCTGGTCATCACTGTAGCTGTCGGGTTTTTCCGCGACTGGACGGTTGCTGAGTTGTTCAAAGGTCTGTTCGGCGCCGCCGTGATCGTGTTTATCTCGGTCGTGGGTGATCTCACCGAAAGCATGTTCAAGCGTCAGTCCGGGATCAAGGACAGCAGCAATTTGCTTCCAGGTCACGGTGGCGTCCTCGACCGGATCGACAGCCTGACCGCAGCGATTCCCGTGTTTGCCGTGCTGTTGTGGATGGCTGCACCGTGAGCCGCCCGCAGCAGATTACAGTTCTGGGGGCAACCGGCTCGATCGGCCTGAGCACGCTTGATGTCATCGCGCGCCATCCCGAGCGTTATCAAGTCTTCGCCTTGAGTGGTTTCACTCGTTTGAGTGAATTGCTCGCGTTGTGTGTACGCCACGTTCCGCGTTTCGCCGTGGTGCCTGAAGCCAGTGCCGCCCGAACCCTTCAGGATGATTTGCGTGCAGCCGGTCTTTCGACCCGTGTTTTGGTCGGGGAAGAAGGTCTGTGCCAGATCGCTGCCGATCCGGAAGTCGACGCGGTCATGGCGGCCATCGTCGGCGCGGCGGGTTTGCGTCCGACCCTGGCGGCCGTCGAGGCCGGTAAGAAGATCCTGTTGGCCAACAAAGAAGCACTGGTAATGTCCGGTGCACTGTTCATGCAAGCGGTGCGCAAAAGTGGTTCGGTGTTGTTGCCGATCGACAGTGAGCACAACGCCATTTTCCAGTGCATGCCACAGGATTTTGCCCGTGGTCTCGGCAAGGTCGGGGTGCGTCGGATTTTGCTGACAGCCTCTGGTGGGCCGTTCCGACAGACGCCTATGGCTGAGTTGGCACATGTTTCACCTGAGCAGGCGTGCGCGCATCCGAACTGGTCCATGGGGCGCAAGATTTCGGTCGATTCGGCCAGCATGATGAACAAAGGCCTTGAGCTGATCGAAGCCTGCTGGCTTTTCGATGCCAAGCCATCCCAGGTCGAAGTAGTGATTCACCCACAGAGCGTGATTCACTCCCTGGTGGACTACATCGATGGTTCGGTGCTGGCCCAGCTGGGTAATCCGGACATGCGCACGCCAATCGCCAACGCGCTGGCCTGGCCAGAGCGAATCGATTCGGGTGTAGCGCCGCTGGACTTGTTTGCCATTGCGCGTCTGGACTTCCAAGCACCCGATGAAGAGCGATTCCCTTGCTTGCGTCTGGCCCGTTTGGCGGCCGAAGCCGGTAACAGTGCCCCGGCGATGCTGAATGCCGCGAATGAGGTGGCTGTTGCGGCCTTTCTCGACGGACGGGTCCGTTACCCGGAAATCGCGAGTATCATCGAGGAAGTGTTGAATCTCGAGCCTGTAGTTGCGGTGGAAGATCTCGAGGCAGTGTTCACGGCAGATGCGAAGGCGCGTGTGCTGGCCGAACAATGGTTGAGTCGTCACGGGCGATAACTGCTGTAGTGTGTTGGCCCGTGCAGCACCAGATAGGAATGCGGAGAAAGTAAATGAGCGCGCTCTATATGATTGTCGGCACCCTGGTGGCTCTGGGTGTGCTGGTTACCTTCCACGAGTTCGGCCATTTCTGGGTCGCGCGTCGCTGTGGGGTCAAAGTGCTGCGCTTTTCCGTAGGCTTCGGGATGCCGTTGCTGCGTTGGCACGACAAGAAAGGCACCGAATTCGTGGTGGCTGCCATTCCGTTGGGTGGCTACGTAAAGATGCTCGACGAGCGTGAAGGCGAAGTGCCGGCCGATCAGCTCGATCAATCCTTCAATCGCAAATCGGTACGCCAGCGTATTGCCATCGTGGCGGCAGGGCCGGTCGCCAACTTTCTGCTGGCAATGGCGTTTTTCTGGGTGTTGGCCATGCTCGGCACCGAGCAGGTGCGTCCTGTCATTGGTGCTGTAGAGTCCGGCAGTATCGCCGCCAAGGCCGGTTTGAACGCCGGTCAGGAAATTATTTCAATCGACGGCGAGCCGACTTCCGGCTGGGCTGCGGTAAATTTGCAATTGGTCCGTCGACTTGGGGAAAGTGGTTCCCTGCAGGTGTTGGTACGTGATCAGGGTTCCACGGTTGATTCACCCCGTGAGCTCGCGCTGGATAAATGGCTCAAGGGGGCTGATGAGCCGGATCCGATTCGCTCGCTGGGTATCCGTCCATGGCGTCCGGCATTGCCGCCGGTCCTGGCTGAGCTTGATTCGAAAGGCCCAGCCCAGGCTGCCGGCCTGAAAACCGGTGATCGCTTGCTGGCGCTTGATGGCAAGTCGCTGGATGACTGGCAGCAGGTGGTCGATACCGTCCGTATGCATCCTGATACCAAAATCATGCTGCGGGTGGAGCGTGATGGTGCTCAAATCGACGTCCCTGTCACGCTGGCTGCACGTGGCGACAAGAAGACGCCGAGTGGTTATTTGGGCGCGGGGGTAAAAGCTGTCGATTGGCCACCGGAGATGATTCGCGAGGTCAGCTACGGTCCTATGGCCGCGATTGGGGAGGGGGCTCGACGCACTTGGACCATGAGCGTTCTGACCCTCGATTCGCTGAAGAAAATGTTGTTCGGCGAGCTCTCGGTAAAAAACTTGAGTGGACCGATAACCATTGCTAAAGTGGCGGGCGCTTCGGCCCAGTCGGGTGTTGCTGATTTCCTGAATTTCCTTGCTTATCTGAGTATTAGCTTGGGCGTTCTGAATTTGCTGCCCATTCCTGTGCTGGATGGGGGGCATTTGTTGTTTTATCTGATCGAGTGGGCGCGTGGTCGTCCCTTGTCGGATCGGGTGCAGGGTTGGGGGATACAGATCGGTATCAGTTTGGTGGTCGGAGTGATGTTGCTCGCTTTGGTCAATGATCTGGGTCGTCTGTAACACTTCGCTGAATTGCGAATCTGCCGCATTTTGCGGCAGTTTGTTTATTGCCAGTTGGAATAAGAAAGGACTTCATGAAACGTCTGCTGCTAACTGCGGTTCTCACCGTATTGATGATCGCCGAAGTTCACGCCGAGTCCTTCACTATCTCTGATATTCGCGTCAATGGCCTCCAGCGGGTCTCCGCGGGTAGCGTCTTTGGTGCTTTGCCGTTGAACGTCGGTGAACAGGCGGATGATCGTCGCCTGGTGGAATCCACTCGTGCGTTGTTCAAAACCGGTTTCTTTCAAGATATCCAGCTGGGCCGTGATGGCAACGTCCTGGTAATCACTGTAGTCGAGCGTCCGTCGGTCGCCAGTATCGAGATCGAAGGTAACAAGGCGATCTCTACTGAAGACCTGATGAAGGGCCTGAAGCAGTCCGGTCTGGCCGAAGGCGAGATCTTCCAGCGCGCCACCCTCGAAGGTGTACGTAACGAGCTGCAACGCCAGTACGTCGCTCAGGGTCGCTACTCGGCCACTGTGGACACCGAAGTGGTGCCACAGCCGCGTAACCGCGTAGGTTTGAAGGTCAACATCAACGAAGGCACCGTTGCGGCTATCCAGCACATCAACGTGGTGGGCAACACGGTCTTCCCTGATGAAGACCTGATCGACCTGTTCGAACTCAAGACCACCAACTGGCTGTCGTTCTTCAAGAACGACGACAAGTACGCCCGTGAAAAACTCTCCGGCGACCTGGAGCGTCTGCGTTCCTATTATCTGGATCGCGGCTATATCAACATGGATATCGCCTCTACCCAGGTGTCCATCACCCCGGACAAGAAGCACGTCTATATCACCGTCAACATCAACGAAGGTGACAAGTACACCGTTCGTGACGTGAAGTTGAGCGGCGACCTGAAAGTCCCTGAAGACCAGGTCAAGTCCCTGCTGCTGGTCCAGAAAGGCCAGGTGTTCTCGCGCAAGCTGATGACCACCACCTCCGAATTGATCACCCGTCGTCTGGGTAACGAGGGTTACACCTTCGCCAACGTCAACGGTGTGCCACAGCCTCATGATGAAGATCACACCGTGGACATCATGTTCGCTGTCGATCCCGGCAAGCGTGCCTACGTGAACCGCATCAATTTCCGTGGCAACACCAAGTCGGAAGACGAAGTGCTGCGTCGTGAAATGCGTCAGATGGAAGGTGGTTGGGCTTCAACTTACCTGATCGACCAATCCAAGACTCGTCTGGAGCGTTTGGGCTTCTTCAAGGAAGTCAACGTTGAAACCCCGGCAGTACCGGGCGTTGATGACCAGGTTGATGTCAACTACAGCGTTGAAGAGCAAGCCTCCGGTTCGATTACCGCCAGCGTCGGTTTCGCCCAGAGCGCGGGTCTGATCCTTGGTGGTTCGATCACCCAGAACAACTTCCTCGGTACCGGTAACAAGGTCAGCATCGGCCTGACCCGTAGCGAATACCAGAGCCGTTATAACTTCGGTTATGTCGACCCCTACTGGACTGCTGATGGTGTGAGCCTCGGTTACAACGCCTTCTACCGCACCACCGACTATGACGATCTTGATGTCGACGTAGCCAGCTATGCCGTAGACAGCCTGGGTGCGGGCGTGAGCGTCGGTTACCCGATCAGCGAGACTTCGCGCCTGACCTTCGGTCTGACTGCCCAGCAGGACGAGATCAAGACGGGTGTGTACACCGTTGATGAAATCTTCGACTTCGTTGACAAGGAAGGCGACAAGTACCTGAACTTCAAGGCTTCGGCCGGCTGGTCCGAATCGACCCTGAACAAAGGCGTACTCGCGACCCGTGGTCATTCCCAAAGCCTGGTGCTGGAAACCACTACGCCGGGCAGCGACCTGTCGTTCTTCAAGCTCGATTACCGTGGCCAGTTGTTCCAGCCTTTGAGCGAAAACTACACCATGCGCCTGCATACCGAATTGGGTTATGGCGATGGCTACGGTTCGACCGATGGCTTGCCATTCTATGAAAACTACTATGCTGGTGGTTTCAACTCGGTTCGTGGCTTCAAGGACAGCACGCTGGGTCCACGCAGTACCCCGAGCCGTGGTCAACTTGTTACGGGCAATGCGGGTACTCAATTTGACCCGGACCAGGATCCTCTGCCATTCGGTGGTAACGTCCTGATCCAGGGTGGTGTTGAAGTGCTGTTCCCGCTGCCGTTCATCAAGGATCAACGATCCCTGCGCACTTCGGTATTCTGGGATGTGGGTAACGTATTCGACTCCTCGTGCTCGGATACAGTTAACGCCGATGGCACGAAGTCCAACACCAAGTGCAACGACATCAGTCTGAGCAACATGGCCAGTTCCGTCGGTGTGGGTGTGACCTGGGTCACCGCACTGGGTCCTCTGAGTTTTGCGTTGGCCATGCCAGTCAAGAAACCGGATGACGCTGAAACTCAAGTGTTCCAATTCTCCCTCGGCCAGACGTTCTAAGCGTCTGACCCAAGATAACGACAATGAATTTTGTAGGAGTGCATCGTGCGTAAGTTGACTCAATTGGTTCTCCTGGCTTCCCTACTGGTAGCGGGCCCGGCATTTGCCGACATGAAAATTGCCGTGCTGAACTATCAGATGGCGCTGCTGGAATCCGATGCGGCCAAGAAGTACGCCGTGGATGCCGAGAAAAAATTCGGTCCTCAACTGTCCAAGCTCAAGACGCTGGAAAGCAGCGCCAAGGGCATTCAGGACCGTCTGATGGCCGGTGGCGACAAAATGCAGCAAGGCGAGCGTGAGCGTCTGGAACTTGAATTCAAGCAAAAGGCCCGTGACTTCCAGTTCCAGTCCAAGGAACTGAACGAAGCCAAAGCCGTTGCTGACCGTGAAATGCTGAAGCAGCTCAAGCCGAAACTGGACAGCGCTGTGGAAGAAGTCATCAAGAAAGGTGCTTTTGACCTGGTCTTCGAGCGTGGCGCAGTGATTGATGTCAAGCCTCAGTACGACATCACGCGCCAGGTTATCGAGCGCATGAATCAGCTGAAGTAATCCATGACCGCGACTATCAAGCTCGGCCAGTTGGCCGAGTTCCTCGGCGCCACACTGCGTGGCGACCCGGAAAAAGCAATTACTGGGCTAGCCACCTTGCAGGAGGCTGGCCCAGCTCAGTTGAGCTTTCTGGCAAATCCCCAATACCGTAAATACCTGCCAGGTTGTCAGGCTGCAGCTCTGTTGCTGAAAGCCGCTGACGCCGAGGGGTTTGCCGGGGACGCGCTGGTGGTGCCTGATCCTTACGCCGCCTACGCTCGTATTTCTCACCTGTTCGATCCCAAGCCAAAGGCAGCCCCGGGTATTCATCCGTCGGCGGTCATTGCGCCAGACGCAGTCATTGATCCTGCGGCGAGTATCGGTGCCTTCGTGGTCATCGAAAGCGGGGCGCATGTGGCTGCTGGTACGACCGTGGGCGCGCATTGTTTCATCGGCGCCCGTAGCGTCATCGGCGAAGGTGGCTGGCTCGCACCACGTGTCACGCTGTATCACGACGTACGCGTCGGCAAGCGGGTGGTGATCCAGTCCGGGGCCGTGCTCGGTGGCGAAGGTTTCGGCTTTGCCAACGAGAAGGGCATCTGGCAGAAAATTGCCCAGATCGGTGGCGTGCTGGTTGGCGACGACGTGGAGATTGGCGTGAATACCGCCATCGACCGTGGCGCATTGGCCGATACCATCATTGGCAACGGCGTGAAGCTCGACAACCAGATTCAGATCGCCCATAACGTCCAGGTCGGTGATCACACCGCCATGGCCGCGTGCGTGGGAATATCCGGCAGCACCAAAATCGGCAAGCATTGCATGCTCGCCGGTGGCGTAGGGCTGGTGGGGCATATCGATATTTGCGACAACGTTTTCATCACCGGGATGACCATGGTGACCCACTCGATTACCGAGCCGGGCGCCTATTCTTCCGGTACGGCGATGCAACCGGCAGCCGAGTGGCGCAAAAGCGCGGCACGTATCCGTCAGCTCGATGACATCGCGCGGCGTTTGCGACAGCTGGAAAAGCAAGTAGGGGAAGTGACCCCTGACGGTAATGCTTCATCAGATGGCTGATACCATTTCCATATCAAGTGTGCACAGCCGCTAGACTGCGTCCTTGATTTGCTAGAGGAGTGCGCGTCAGTCGCGCGCTCCCAATCTTTACATAGGCTTCCCCCCGAAATGATGGACATCAACGAGATTCGCGAATACCTGCCTCACCGTTACCCGTTCCTGCTGGTGGACCGGGTCGTGGATCTGGATGTGGAAGGCAAGCGCATTCGCGCCTACAAGAATGTCAGCATCAACGAACCGTTCTTCAATGGTCACTTCCCTGCGCATCCAATCATGCCGGGCGTGCTGATCATCGAAGCGATGGCTCAGGCTGCCGGGATCCTTGGTTTCAAAATGCTCGACGTGAAACCGGCCGACGGCACCCTTTACTACTTTGTCGGCTCCGACAAGCTGCGCTTCCGCCAGCCGGTGTTGCCGGGCGATCAGTTGATCCTTGAAGCGAAGTTCCTGAGCTGCAAGCGTCAGATCTGGAAGTTCGAATGCCAGGCTTCGGTCGACGGCAAACCAGTCTGCTCCGCTGAAATCATCTGTGCGGAACGCAAACTATGAGTTTGATTGACCCTCGCGCAATCATCGATCCGACGGCCGTCCTGGCCGACGGTGTCGAGGTCGGCCCGTGGTCGATCATCGGCGCAGGTGTGGAAATCGGCGAGGGAACAGTGATCGGGCCACACGTGATCCTAAAGGGCCCGACCCGGATCGGTAAGAACAACCGCATCTACCAGTTCTCCTCGGTAGGTGAGGACACGCCAGATCTGAAATACAAAGGAGAAGAAACGCGCCTGGTGATTGGTGACCACAACGTCATTCGCGAAGGCGTGACGATTCACCGTGGGACCATTCAGGATCGTTCGGAAACCACCCTGGGCGATCACAACCTGATCATGGCCTATGCCCACATTGGCCACGACAGCGTTATCGGCAACCATTGCATTCTGGTCAATAACACCGCTTTGGCTGGCCACGTGCACGTTGAAGACTGGGCGATCCTGTCCGGCTTTACCCTGGTCCACCAGTATTGCCATATCGGCGCCCACAGCTTTTCCGGCATGGGCACAGCCATTGGCAAGGACGTACCAGCGTACGTCACGGTGTTCGGCAACCCGGCCGAAGCTCGCAGCATGAACTTCGAAGGCATGCGCCGTCGCGGTTTCAGCGAAGATGCGATCCACGCTCTGCGTCGCGCCTACAAGGTGGTTTACCGCCAGGGTCTGACCGTTGAGCAGGCACTCGCCGAACTGGCCGAACCGTCGATCCAGTTCCCGGAAGTTGCAGTGTTCCGCGACTCCATCCAGTCATCGACCCGCGGCATCACCCGCTAATCATGGCCAATCTGCGTATTGCGCTGGTGGCGGGTGAGGCTTCCGGCGACATTCTGGGCGCGGGGCTGATGCGTGCACTCAAGGCTCAGCACTCGGCAGTCGAGTTCATCGGTGTCGGTGGTCCATTGATGCAGGCTGAAGGCCTGACTTCGTATTTTCCCATGGAGCGCCTGTCGGTCATGGGCCTGGTGGAAGTACTTGGCCGGTTGCGCGAGTTGCTGGCACGGCGCAAGAAACTGGTCGCGGACCTGATCGCTGCGAAGCCGGACGTGTTCATCGGCATCGATGCCCCGGACTTCAACCTCAATATCGAACTCAAGCTGCGTCAGGCCGGGATCAAGACCGTGCATTACGTCAGTCCGTCGGTCTGGGCCTGGCGGCAGAAGCGGGTGTTGAAGATTCGCGAAGGTTGCGACTTGATGCTTACGCTGTTCCCCTTCGAAGCGAAATTCTACGAAGAGAAAGGCGTACCGGTGCGGTTTGTCGGGCACACCCTGGCCGATGCCATTCCGCTCGAAGCTGACCGCGCTGCTGCGCGGGCTGAACTGGGATTGCCTGATGGGCCGTTGGTTGCGCTGATGCCCGGCAGTCGTGGCGGCGAAGTGGGTCGTCTCGGTGCGTTATTTCTCGATACGGCGCAACGCCTGCGGGCACTGCGTCCGGGTGTGCGTTTTATCGTGCCTTGCGCCAATCCGCAGCGTCGTGCGCAGCTCGAAGAGTTGCTCGCTGGTCGCGATCTGCCGCTGACCCTGCTCGATGGCAAGTCGCACCTGGCGCTGGCTGCCTGCGACGCCGTGTTGATTGCTTCTGGAACCGCAACCCTTGAAGCCTTGCTGTACAAACGGCCGATGGTCGTTGCCTATCGCCTTGCGCCGCTGACGTTCTGGATTCTCAAGCGCATGGTGAAAAGCCCCTACGTTTCCTTGCCGAACCTGCTGGCCCAGCGCCTGTTGGTGCCCGAGTTGCTGCAGGACGAGGCGACGGTCGAAGCGCTGGCGCAAACCCTGTCACCGCTGATTGAGGGCGGTGAAGAGCAAACCCGCGGTTTTGATGAAATTCACCGGACCCTTCGTCTGGATGCCTCCAACCAGGCTGCGGATGCAGTGCTGAACCTGATCGGCCAAGTAAAATGAGTAAGACAAGCATGCAGATGGGGCTGGATTTCACCTTGGTCGCTGAAGTCGAAGAATTGGTTGCCGGTGTCGATGAAGTCGGTCGCGGCCCGCTCTGTGGAGCTGTGGTGACGGCGGCTGTGATCCTTGACCCGAACCGTCCGATTCTCGGTTTGAACGACTCGAAGAAACTCACCGAAGCCCGTCGCGAAAAGCTCTACGACGAGATCTGCGAAAAAGCGCTGAGTTGGTGCATTGCACGGGCGGAAGTCGAAGAGATCGACGAGCTGAACATCCTCCACGCGACCATGCTGGCCATGCAGCGCGCCATTGCCGGGCTGCACATCCAGCCGAAACTGGCGATGATCGACGGCAACCGCTGCCCGAAACTGCCAATGCGCGCGGAAGCCGTGGTTAAAGGCGACAGCAAGGTCCCTGCCATTGCAGCAGCGTCGATTCTCGCGAAGGTCAGCCGTGATCGTGAAATGTCTGCTTTCGAATTGATCTATCCAGGCTACGGCATCGGCGGCCACAAAGGCTACCCGACGCCCGTTCATCTGGAAGCACTGGCACGCCTGGGCCCGACCCCGATTCACCGGCGTTCGTTTGCCCCGGTACGCCTTGCTTACGAAGCTCGCGAGAGTCTGGTCGAGAGTTAATCGCAGGCTGATTTTTTCTACCAAGGCCCGGTACAATCCGGGCCTTGTTGTTTTCATGACTTAACGCAGGATCACTATGCCGGCTTCATTCGTTCATCTACGCCTGCACACTGAATACTCCCTGGTCGACGGTCTGGTGCGGATCAAACCGCTGGTCAAGACCCTGGTCGGCATGAACATGCCTGCCGTTGCGGTCACCGACCAGAACAACATGTGTTCCCTGGTCAAATTCTATAAAAACGCCATGGGTGCAGGGATCAAGCCGATCTGCGGCGCCGACCTGTGGCTGTCGAACAAGGATCCGGATAACCCCCTGAGCCGGATCAGCCTGCTGGTGATGAATGCCGAAGGCTATCGCAACCTCACCGAGCTGATTTCCCGCGGCTTCATCGATGGCCAGCGCAATGGCGCGATCATCATTGAGCGCGAATGGGTCGCTGAAGCCAACGCAGGCTTGATCATGCTGTCGGCAGCGAAAGAGGGCGAAATCGGCCAGGCCATGCTCAGCGGCAACCCGGCGGAAGCGGAAACCCTGGCCCGCGAATGGATGGACGTGTTTCCGGACCGTTTCTATTTGGAGATCCAGCGCACCAACCGCCCCAACGATGAAGAGCAACTGCATGGCGCCGTGGCTTTGGCCGAGAAGATCGGCGCGCCGCTGGTCGCGACCAACGATGTGCGCTTCATCAAGCAGGAAGACTTCGCCGCTCACGAAACCCGCGTTTGCATCGGTGAGGGCCGCGCCCTCGACGATCCGCGGCGCTCGAAAAACTACAGCGATCAGCAATACCTCAAAAGTGCCGAGGAAATGGCCGAGCTGTTCAGCGACATTCCCGAAGCGCTGGAAAACACCGTCGAGATCGCCAAGCGCTGCAACATTGAAGTAAAACTGGGCACGCACTTCCTGCCCAACTTCCCGATTCCCGATGGCATGACCATCGACGAATACTTCCGCAAGGTGTCGTTCGACGGTCTGGAGGAGCGGCTTAGCGTTCTGCTGCCCAAGGACACCACCGAAGACTACGAAGCCAAGCGCCAGGTCTATGTCGATCGGCTGAATTTCGAGCTGGATATCATTATCCAGATGGGCTTCCCCGGTTACTTCCTGATCGTGATGGACTTTATCCAATGGGCCAAGAACAACGGCGTGCCGGTCGGTCCAGGCCGGGGGTCGGGTGCCGGGTCGCTGGTGGCCTATGTTCAGAAGATCACCGACCTCGATCCGCTGGAATATGACCTGCTGTTCGAACGTTTCCTTAACCCGGAACGGGTCTCCATGCCCGACTTCGACGTCGACTTCTGTATGGACGGTCGTGACCGGGTAATCGACTACGTGGCCGAGAAGTACGGCCGCAACGCTGTGAGCCAGATCATCACCTTCGGTTCCATGGCCGCGAAAGCGGTGGTGCGAGATGTGGCGCGGGTGCAGGGCAAGTCCTATGGCCTGGCGGATCGTCTGTCGAAGATGATCCCGTTCGAAGTCGGCATGACCCTGGAAAAGGCTTACGAGCAGGAAGAAATTCTGCGCGACTTCATCAAGGTCGATGAAGAAGCCGCGGAAATCTGGGAGATGGCCCGCAAGCTTGAAGGCGTTGTGCGTAACGTCGGCAAGCACGCCGGTGGTGTGGTTATTGCGCCGACCAAGCTGACCGACTTTTCGCCGATCTATTGTGACGAAGCGGGCGATGGCCTGGTAACCCAGTTCGACAAGGACGACGTTGAAGCGGCTGGTCTGGTGAAGTTCGACTTCCTCGGCCTGCGGACCCTGACGATCATCGACTGGGCGCTGAAAACCATCAACCGCGACCGCGCCAAGGTCAACGAGCCGCCGCTGGACATCGCGTTCATCCCGTTGGACGACAAACCGACCTATTCACTGCTGCAAAAAGCCGAAACCACGGCCGTGTTCCAGCTCGAGTCCCGCGGCATGAAAGAGCTGATCAAAAAGCTCAAGCCCGACTGCCTGGAAGACTTGATCGCACTGGTGGCACTGTTCCGTCCGGGCCCGCTGCAATCGGGCATGGTGGACGACTTCATCAACCGTAAGCACGGTCGCGCCGAACTGGCGTACCCGCACTCGGACTACCAGTACGAAGGCCTGAAGCCAGTATTGGCCCCGACCTACGGCATCATCCTGTATCAAGAACAGGTGATGCAGATTGCCCAGGTCATGGCCGGCTACACCCTCGGCGGCGCGGACATGCTCCGTCGGGCCATGGGTAAGAAAAAACCCGAGGAAATGGCCAAGCAGCGCGGCGGTTTCATTGAAGGTTGCGCCACCAACAATATCGACGCCGACCTGGCCGGTAACATTTTCGACCTCGTAGAAAAGTTCGCCGGTTACGGCTTCAACAAATCCCACTCCGCCGCTTACGGCCTGGTGTCGTACCAGACCGCGTGGCTGAAAGCGCACTACCCGGCGCCGTTCATGGCCGCGGTACTGTCGGCGGATATGCACAACACCGACAAGGTCGTGACCTTGATCGAAGAAGTGCGCACGATGAAGCTGCGTCTCGACGCGCCGGACGTGAACACTTCCGAATTCAAGTTCACGGTAAACGACGAAGGCCGGATTATTTACGGTCTGGGCGCGATCAAGGGTGTGGGCGAAGGCCCGGTCGAGGCGATCACCGAGGCGCGTCAGAAAGGCCCGTTCAAGGACCTCTTCGACTTCTGCGCCCGGGTTGACCTCAAGCGCATCAACAAGCGGACTCTCGACGGCTTGATCCGCAGCGGAGCGCTGGATCGTCTCGGTCCGTATTTCCATGACGAGCCGAAAGCCTATCAGGCCAACATCGACCGCAATCGCGCGGTGTTGCTGACCGCGATGGAAGAGGCAATCAAGGCTGCCGAACAAACCGCCCGAACCCACGACAGCGGCCATGCCGACTTGTTTGGCGGCCTGTTCGTAGAAGAAGACGCCGACGTTTACGCCAACCATCGCAAGGCCAAGGAACTGACGCTCAAGGAACGCCTGAAAGGCGAGAAAGACACCTTGGGCCTGTACCTGACCGGTCACCCGATCGACGAATACGAAGGTGAAATCCGCCGTTTCGCCCGTCAGCGCATCATCGACCTGAAGCCGGCGCGCGATACCCAGACCGTCGCCGGTATGATCATCGCCCTGCGCGTCATGAAGAACAAAAAGGGCGACAAGATGGGCTTCATCACCCTCGACGACCGTTCGGGGCGAATCGAAGCGTCGCTGTTCGCCGATGCGTTCCATTCCGCGCAATCGCTGTTGCAGACCGATGCGATGGTGGTGGTCGAAGGTGAAGTCAGCAACGACGACTTCTCCGGCGGCCTGCGGCTGCGGGTCAAGCGGGTGATGAGCATGGAAGACGCGCGCACCAACCTGGCCGAAAGCCTGCGCTTGAAGCTGCATGCCAAGGATCTCAAGGGCGATCAGCTACGCTGGCTGGGTGAGTTGTTGAAGCGTCACCGCGGTGCGTGCCCGATCACCATGGACTACACCAGTCCCGATGCGAAGGCCTTGTTGCAGTTCGGCGAAGGCTGGCGAATCGACCCGGCGGATGCGTTGATTCAAGCCCTGCGTGACCAGTTCGGGCGAGACAACGTCTTCCTCCAATACCGTTGACGGTCAGTGCTATTGGTTTGCCCTGACCTTGACCTGAATTTTTAATCTCGACCTGAACGCGCCTGTCCCTTAAGGTAGGGCGCGAATAGACAACCGGCCGGCCCAAGCTCTTTTGGATGTCGACCCAAGACGGACGCCTATGAACCCGAATTTTCTAGATTTCGAACAGCCGATCGCCGACCTGCAAGCCAAGATCGAAGAGTTGCGCTTGGTCGGTAATGACAATTCGCTGAATATCGGCGATGAGATCTCCCGCCTGCAGGACAAAAGCAGCACGCTGACCGAAGACATCTTCGGCAAGCTGACCAGCTGGCAGATCGCGCGTCTGGCGCGTCACCCGAAACGTCCCTATACCCTGGACTACATCGAACACATCTTCACCGAGTTCGATGAGCTGCATGGTGACCGTCACTTCTCCGACGATGCCGCCATCGTCGGCGGTATTGCCCGTCTGGACGATCAGCCAGTGATGGTGATCGGTCACC
Organism: Pseudomonas sp. GL-RE-29; assembly: GCF_019947275.1. Lineage (NCBI taxonomy): Bacteria > Pseudomonadati > Pseudomonadota > Gammaproteobacteria > Pseudomonadales > Pseudomonadaceae > Pseudomonas > Pseudomonas sp. GL-RE-29. The sequence goes on along the minus strand of NZ_JAGYGD010000010.1, from coordinate 31,459 downwards.
AGAAAGGTCGCGAAGTTCGTGAAAAGGTTCGCCGCAACTTCGGTATGCCGCGTCCGGAAGGCTACCGCAAGGCCTGCCGTCTGATGGAAATGGCCGAACGTTTCAAAATGCCGATCCTGACCTTCATCGACACCCCGGGTGCTTACCCAGGCATCGACGCTGAAGAGCGCAACCAGAGCGAAGCGATTGCCTGGAACCTGCGCGTGATGGCTCGCCTGAAAACCCCAATCATCGCCACCGTTATCGGTGAGGGTGGTTCCGGTGGTGCACTGGCCATCGGCGTCTGCGATCAGCTGAACATGCTGCAGTATTCGACCTACGCGGTGATCTCGCCGGAAGGTTGTGCTTCGATCCTGTGGAAAACCGCCGAGAAAGCACCGGATGCCGCTGAAGCCATGGGCATTACTGCCGAGCGTCTCAAAGGCCTGGGCATCGTCGACAAAGTGATCGGCGAGCCTCTGGGCGGCGCTCACCGTGATCCGGCAGCTGCGGCCGCTTCGATCCGTGCCGAGCTGAGTTCGCAACTGGCGATGCTGAAGAAGTTCGATAACGACGCGCTGCTCAAGCGCCGTTACGATCGTCTGATGAGCTACGGTCTCTAACTGACCTCGCGGTACCCCTGTAGGAGCTGCCGAAGGCTGCGATCTTTTGATCTTGTTTTATAAAAATCAAAGTCAAAAGATCGCAGCCTGCGGCAGCTCCTACAGGGGATTTATGTGAAGTGATCGATCTCTATGAATCCTTCCAATATCGATCTGTCTGTCAGGATCCTGCTGAACCTGAAATCCTGGCGCAATGCCAATACCTGGCATATCGCATTCTCCGGTGGCCTTGATTCCACTGTCCTCCTGCACCTTCTCGCCACTCTCGCTAAAACCGAATCCCTGCCTGCGCTAAACGCCATCCATGTCCATCACGGCCTTCAGACTGTGGCCGATGCGTGGCCGGAACATTGTCGGTTGGTGTGCGAATCGCTGGGAGTGCCATTACAGGTCATTCGCGTGCAGGTTCAACCCGGCGCCAGTGTTGAGCGTGCTGCCCGGGACGCGCGTTACAGCGCCTTCACCGAGGTCACTCAAATCAATGAAGTGTTGCTGACTGCCCAGCACCGCGACGATCAGGCAGAAACCTTGTTGTTCCGCCTGCTACGTGGGGCTGGTGTTAGAGGTTTGTCAGGGATGCCCCGACAACGCCGGTTGGGGAAGGGGCATCTGCTGCGCCCTTTGCTTGATGCCAGCCGCGCTGAGCTTGAGGCCTATGCGGCGGGGCATCAGTTGAACTGGATCGAAGACCCTTCCAATCAGGATCGTCAATTCTCGCGAAACTATCTGCGCCACCAGATTTTTCCGGTATTGACCGCACGTTGGCCACAAGCGATCACAATCATGGCCCGTAGCGCTGCGCATCTGAGCGAAGCGCAGGGGTTGCTTGATGAGTTGGCACAAATCGATTTGAGACAAGCGACCAGCCTCAGTGATTTCGATTGGCTGGGTCTGCCTTCTCTGGAGCTGGCATCGCTGGAAAAACTCTCGGCCGCCCGTCAGCGCAACGCGATCAGCCATTGGCTCGAACCGCTGACACGACTGCCTGATAGCGACCATTGGTCGGGTTGGGAGGATTTACGCGATGCCACCGGCGATGCGCGACCCATTTGGCGGTTAGCCGATGGGGAAATGCATCGGGCGGGCGATCGTATCTGGTGGCTGTCCGGCACCTGGTTGCGTATAGCGATTTCGGTTGGAGAGTGGCCTGACCCCGCGCAGCCGCTGGTGTTGCCCGGTAACGGCGTGCTCACGCTGAAGGGGCAAATCCCCGATGGCCCGTTACAGATCCGCTATCGTGAAGGGGGAGAAGTGATGGAGTTACCCGGCCGTGGTCATCGCGACCTGAAGCGTTTGCTGAACGAGCGCGGAGTGCCGCAGTTCATGCGCGGCAGATTGCCGCTGCTGTACAAGGGCGAGCAATTGCTGGCGGTGGCGAACCTGCCGGGGCTGGATGGTGGTCCGATGGGTGGCTGGAATTTGCATTGGCAGCCGCCGGGCGAAGATCAAGGTTTGAGCTGAAAGGGGCTTTCCGGTAGACTACGCTCCCTTCTTGATACAACTTCTGTGGATTCGCCTGAATTGCAGGAGTTGCCGATTACCAAGCAGTCTTTGCTGGGCGATTCCAAAAAATGTGTAGCGAGCAACGTACCGGTGTTTCATCTCCCGGTCTGTCCCAACGCGGCGGTTTTTTTGAAAGGTGCACTGTGATTAATGCAGGTGATCGGGGGCTTCGGCCTTCCTTCGCTTTCCCCGGCGGCTCGGACCGCTTTAACGCAGACTTCTAGGGTTTTTCATGACGCGCTACATATTCGTCACGGGCGGTGTTGTTTCTTCATTGGGGAAAGGCATTGCATCGGCATCATTGGCGGCCATCCTGGAGGCGCGGGGACTTAAGGTCACCATGCTGAAGCTGGACCCGTACATCAACGTCGACCCGGGCACCATGAGCCCGTTCCAGCACGGTGAAGTGTTCGTCACCCACGACGGCGCCGAGACCGACCTGGACCTGGGCCACTACGAGCGGTTCATCCGCACGACGATGACCCAGAACAACAACTTCACCACCGGCCGTGTCTACGAACACGTGCTGCGCAAAGAGCGCCGTGGTGATTACCTGGGCGCAACCATCCAGGTGATTCCGCACATCACCGACGAAATCAAGCGCCGCATCATCAAGGGTGCAGGCGATGCCGACGTGGCAATGGTCGAGATCGGTGGCACCGTGGGTGACATCGAATCCCAACCGTTCCTCGAAGCCATCCGCCAGCTGCGTTTCGAAGTCGGCGCCAAGCGCGCGATGCTGATGCACCTGACACTGGTGCCGTACATCGCCACTGCCGGCGAAACCAAAACCAAGCCAACCCAGCACTCGGTCAAGGAACTGCGTTCCATCGGCCTGCAACCAGACGTGCTGGTCTGCCGCTCCGATCACCCGATCGATATTTCTTCCCGTCGCAAGATTGCGCAGTTCACCAACGTTGAAGAACGTGCGGTAATCGCGCTGGAAGACGCCGACACCATCTACAAGATCCCGGGCATTCTGCACTCCCAGGGTCTGGACGATTTCGTCGTCGAGCGTTTTGGCCTGCAATGTGGCGGTGCCGATTTGTCCGAATGGGAAGCCGTGGTCGACGCCAAGCTCAATCCTGAGCACGAAGTCACCATCGCCATGGTCGGCAAGTACATGGAGCTGCTGGACGCCTACAAGTCGCTGATCGAAGCGATGAGTCACGCCGGCATCAGCAACCGCACCAAGGTCAACCTGCGCTACATCGATTCCGAAGACATCGAAAACCAGGGTACTGCGTTGCTCGAAGGCGTCGACGCGATCCTCGTTCCTGGCGGTTTCGGTCTGCGTGGCGTGGAAGGCAAGATCACCGCCGTTCAATACGCTCGCGAAAACAAGGTTCCATACCTGGGCATCTGCCTGGGCATGCAAGTGGCCGTGATCGAGTTCGCTCGTAACGTGCTGGGCTGGAAAGACGCCAACTCCACCGAGTTCGATCGTGCAAGCGGTCACCCGGTCGTGGGCCTGATCACCGAGTGGGAAGATGCCACCGGCGCCGTCGAAACCCGTACCGAAGCGTCCGATCTGGGCGGCACCATGCGCCTTGGTGCGCAGGACTGCCTGCTGGAGCCGGGTTCCCTGGTTCACGGCTGCTACGGCAAGGACGTGATCGTCGAGCGTCACCGTCATCGCTACGAAGTGAACAACAACCTGCTGCCGCAAATCATCGAAGCCGGCCTGAAAATCTCCGGTCGTTCCGGTGACGGCGCGCTGGTTGAAGTGGTTGAAGCACCGGATCATCCTTGGTTCGTCGCTTGCCAGTTCCACCCTGAGTTCACTTCGACACCTCGCGACGGTCACCCGTTGTTCAGCGGTTTCGTCAAAGCAGCTTTGGCTCAACACCAGAAGAAGGCTTGAACCTTATGGCGCAGAAGATCATCCGCGTAGGCGATATCGAGATTGCCAACGACAAGCCAATGGTGCTGTTCGGCGGCATGAACGTGCTGGAAAGCCGCGACATGGCGATGCAGGTCTGCGAAGAATACGTCAAGGTTACCCAGAAACTGGGTATCCCTTACGTGTTCAAGGCCAGCTTCGACAAGGCCAACCGTTCCTCCGTGACCTCTTACCGTGGCCCTGGCCTGGAAGAGGGCATGCGGATTTTCCAGGACATCAAGCAAGCCTTCGGCGTGCCGATCATCACCGACGTCCACGAGCCTGAGCAGGCCGCGGTCGTCGCTGAAGTCTGCGACATCATCCAGTTGCCGGCCTTCCTGTCGCGCCAGACCGACCTCGTGGTCGCGATGGCCAAGACCGGCGCGGTGATCAACATCAAGAAAGCCCAGTTCCTCGCACCTCAGGAAATGAAACACATCCTGAACAAGTGCGTTGAAGCGGGTAACGATCAGTTGATCCTCTGCGAGCGCGGTTCGAGCTTCGGCTACAACAACCTGGTCGTCGACATGCTCGGCTTCGGCATCATGAAGCAGTTCGAATACCCGGTGTTCTTCGACGTGACCCACGCGCTGCAAATGCCGGGTGGTCGTGCCGATTCCGCCGGTGGTCGCCGCGCTCAGGTCCTCGACCTGGCAAAAGCCGGCATGAGCCAGTCCCTGGCCGGCCTGTTCCTGGAAGCCCACCCGGATCCGGACAACGCCAAATGCGATGGCCCTTGCGCCTTGCGTCTGGACAAACTGGAGCCATTCCTGGCCCAGCTCAAAGCTCTGGACGAACTGGTGAAGAGTTTTCCGACGGTAGAAACCGCGTAACATCGGAATCCGGTCGTAGGAGCCGGCTTGCTGGCGATAGCGTCCTTTCGGGCCCCATCGCCAGCAAGCCGGCTCCTACGGATGTGACCTACAAGTTATAAATCGAGCAGTAAGCGTTTTCGTCAACTTTGGAGTGTTTACAACAATGGCTAAAATCGTCGACATCAAAGGTCGTGAAGTTCTCGACTCCCGTGGCAATCCCACCGTGGAAGCGGACGTGCTTCTCGACAACGGCATCATCGGCAGTGCCTGCGCGCCGTCCGGTGCTTCCACTGGCTCGCGTGAAGCGCTCGAGCTGCGTGATGGCGACAAGAGCCGTTACCTGGGCAAGGGCGTACTCAAAGCCGTAGCCAACATCAACGGTCCGATCCGCGACCTGTTGAAAGGTACAGACCCAAGCGACCAGAAAGCGCTGGATCTGGCGATGATCAAGCTCGACGGTACTGAAAACAAAGGCTCCCTGGGCGCCAACGCCATCCTCGCCGTTTCCCTGGCCGCGGCCAAGGCAGCAGCTCAGGACCAGGACCTGCCGCTGTACGCTCACATCGCCAACCTGAACGGCACCCCGGGTGTTTACTCGATGCCGGTTCCGATGATGAACATCATCAACGGTGGCGAGCACGCCGATAACAACGTCGACATCCAGGAATTCATGGTTCAGCCGGTTGGCGCCAAGTCTTTCTCGGAAGGTCTGCGCATGGGCACCGAGATTTTCCACCACCTCAAAGCCGTGCTGAAGGCCCGTGGCCTGAGCACTGCCGTCGGTGACGAAGGTGGTTTCGCACCAAACCTGGCTTCCAACGAAGACGCTTTGAAAGTGATCTCCGAAGCCGTAGCCAACGCTGGCTACAAGCTGGGCACTGACGTGACCCTGGCTCTGGACTGCGCGGCCAGCGAATTCTACGAAGACGGCAAGTACAACCTGTCCGGCGAAGGCCAGGTGTTCACCGCTGAAGGTTTCGCTGATTACCTGAAAGGCCTGACCGAGCGTTACCCGATCATCTCCATCGAAGATGGCCTGGACGAGTCCGACTGGGCTGGCTGGAAAATCCTCACCGACAAGATCGGCGAGAAGACTCAGCTGGTAGGCGACGACCTGTTCGTGACCAACACCAAGATCCTGAAAGAAGGCATCGACAAAAAGATCGCCAACTCGATCCTGATCAAGTTCAACCAGATCGGCACCCTGACCGAAACCCTGGAAGCCATCCAGATGGCCAAGGCTGCCGGTTACACCGCCGTGATCTCGCACCGCTCCGGCGAAACTGAAGATTCGACCATTGCCGACCTGGCTGTTGGTACTTCGGCTGGCCAGATCAAGACCGGTTCCCTGTGCCGTTCCGATCGCGTTTCCAAGTACAACCAACTGCTGCGTATCGAAGAGCAGTTGAATGGCAAAGCCAAGTACAACGGCCGCAGCGAATTCCGCGGTTAATCAGTACATGGTAAAAAGACACCGGATTGTGTCGGAAAAATCGCTACGGCGACGGTTTTGCCACTAATCTGATGCCTTATCAGCACAAGCCTGGTTCATCCAGGCTTCGTGCTATCAGTAGCTTCATGTTTTGGTATGGCTGTCTTTTTTCACTGGATACCTGATATTCGATGCGCAGTCCCAATTGGTTGTTTCTCGTCTTGCTCCTGTTGCTGGCTGGCCTGCAATACCGCCTGTGGGTGGGTAATGGCAGTCTGGCGCAAGTGGCTGAGCTGACTCAGCAGATTGCCGATCAGCAAGCTGAGAACCAGACGTTGCTGGAGCGCAATCGGGTGATGGACGCGGAAGTCAGCGAGTTGAAAAAAGGCATGGAGACCGTTGAAGAGCGGGCTCGCCACGAGTTGGGCATGGTCAAGGACGGTGAAACCCTTTACCAGTTGGCACAATGAACCAGACGTTACCGGCCTTCTGGGCCGTGATTCCTGCCGCGGGCGTCGGTGCCCGTATGGCTGCGGACCGTCCCAAGCAATACTTGCAACTGGGCGGGCGCACTATTCTCGAACACAGCCTCGGCTGTTTCCTTGATCATCCTGGCCTGAAAAGTCTGGTGGTCAGTCTTGCTGTTGATGATCCCTATTGGCCGAACCTGGCGTGTGCCGGCGATGCGCGAATTGCGCGGGTCGAGGGCGGTTCCGAGCGTTCCGGCTCGGTGCTCAATGCGTTGCTGCATTTGCATGCGCAAGGCGCCGATGATGAGGATTGGGTGTTGGTACACGATGCCGCACGGCCGAATCTCAGTCGTGACGATCTCGACAAGTTGCTGGCTGAACTGGCGGATGATCCGGTGGGTGGGCTGCTCGCAGTTCCGGCGCGGGACACGCTCAAACGGGTCGATAAACGCGGGCGTGTCGTTGAAACCGTGGACCGCAGCGTGATCTGGCAAGCGTACACGCCGCAGATGTTTCGCCTCGGTGCGTTGCATCGGGCATTGGCGGACAGTTTGGTAGCTGATGCAGTGATCACTGACGAAGCGTCGGCGATGGAGTGGTCTGGCATGGCTCCGCGCCTGATCGAAGGACGGTCCGATAACATCAAGGTCACGCGCCCCGAAGATCTCGAGTGGCTTCGTCAGCGTTGGGCTAACCGCCGCTAAAAGATCGCAGCCTTCGGCAGCTCTTACAGGAGACCGCGTTTCAAAGTAGGAGCTGCCGAAGGCTGCGATCTTTTGATCTCAAACCCGATACTCCGGCCGCTCCGCCAACCCTTCCTTCAAATAATCCACCAACTTGCGCACCTTCGGCGATAAATGCCGCTGCTGCGGATACAACGCCCAAACGGCAGTATTCGGCGGTTGATGCGCCTCCAACAGCGAAATCAGCGCGCCGTTTTTCAAATGCTCCAGTACGTAATAGTCCGGCAGCTGACACAACCCCACGCCTTGAAGCGCCGCGTCCAACACCGCTTGCCCACTGTTGCAGCGCCAGTTTCCCTGGACGCGTTGGGAAAATTCCCTCCCGTTCTGCTCCAATTGCCACAGATCCGAACTACCAATGAGGCAGTTATGCCGGTTCAATTCCGACAAGCTATGTGGGCGACCATACCGTTCCAGGTAGGAAGGCGATGCGCATAGATACATGCGCCGTGGTGCGAGGCGGGTGGCGACCAGTCGCGAGTCTTGCAGGCGACCGAGTCGGATCGCCAGGTCCAGACCTTCATGCACCAGATCCAGTTGGCGATTGCTTAACTCGATGTCGATCCGCAGTTGCGGATAAAGCCCCATGAAGTGAGTAACCAAGGGCACGATGAAGCGTTCACCGTAGGCCACGGCGCAGGTCATGCGCAACATGCCCTTGGGTTCGCTGGTCAGGTCGCCGACCGCACGCAACGCCTCTTCGCGTCCATCCTGCAGACGCTGGCAATGCTGTAGAAAAGTCTGTCCGGCTTCAGTCAGCGTCACCCGCCGCGTACTGCGGTAGAGCAAACGGGTTTGCAAACGCTCTTCCAGGCGTACGATTTGTCGACTGATATGGGAGGAAGAAACCCCCAAACGTTCTGCGGCAGCGGTGAACTGACTGCACTCGGCCACAGCGACGAACTCGTCGATGCCTTCCCAGCGGTTATCGGACATCAATAATTATCCCTGTACAGCAATAATATTTTGCATTTGCCTCGATTATTCATCGTGCGGCGCTGTATTACACTCCCTGTCTCGTTTTTATTCACTGGAGAACTACCATGATCAAGTCGCGCGCCGCCGTTGCCTTCGAGGCCAAGAAACCTCTGGAGATCGTTGAAGTCGATGTCGCCATGCCCAAGGCGGGTGAAGTGTTGTTGCGCGTGGTGGCCTCCGGTGTTTGCCATACCGATGCCTACACTTTGTCTGGTGCCGATCCGGAAGGCATCTTCCCGTCGATCCTCGGTCACGAAGGCGGTGCAATTGTCGAAGCAATCGGCGAGGGCGTGACTTCCGTTGCAGTCGGCGATCACGTGATCCCGCTGTACACCCCGGAATGCCGTCAGTGCAAATTCTGCCTGTCCGGCAAAACCAACCTCTGTCAGGCGATTCGCGCGACCCAGGGCAAAGGCCTGATGCCGGATGGCACTTCGCGTTTTTCCTACAAGGGCGAAACGATTTTCCACTACATGGGTACTTCGACCTTCTCCGAATACACCGTGCTGCCAGAAATCTCCGTGGCCAAGATTGCTAAAGAAGCGCCGCTGGAAAAAGTCTGCCTGCTGGGTTGCGGTGTCACCACCGGCATCGGCGCGGTCCTCAATACCGCCAAGGTGAAACCTGGTGATACCGTGGCCATTTTCGGCCTCGGCGGCATCGGTCTGTCGGCGGTCATCGGCGCGGTCAAAGCCAAAGCTGCGCGCATCATCGCCATCGACATCAACCCGGCCAAATTCGAGATCGCCAAGCAGCTGGGTGCAACCGATTGTGTAAACCCGAAAGATTTCGACCGTCCGATCCAGGAAGTCATCGTCGACATGACCGATGGCGGCGTCGACTTTTCCTTCGAATGCATCGGCAACGTCCAATTGATGCGCGCTGCACTGGAGTGCTGCCACAAGGGTTGGGGTGAGTCGGTAATCATCGGCGTCGCCGGTGCCGGTCAGGAAATCGCCACACGTCCGTTCCAGCTGGTCACCGGTCGCGTCTGGCGCGGTTCGGCGTTCGGCGGCGTGCGTGGCCGTACCGAGTTGCCAAGCTACGTGGAAATGGCGGAAACCGGCGAGATCCCGCTGGATACCTTCATCACCCACACCATGGGCCTGGAAGATATCAATAAGGCTTTTGACCTGATGCATGAAGGAAAAAGCATCCGCACCGTTATCCATTTCTGAGGTCTGCCATGAGCCTGGAAAATATCTCCTGCCAGAAAAGTTTTGGTGGCTGGCACAAGCGCTATCGCCATCGCTCGGAAGTACTGGGCTGCGACATGGTGTTCGCTGTCTACCTGCCGCCGCAAGCGGAGCAGGGCGGCAAGCTGCCGGTGCTTTACTGGCTGTCGGGCCTGACCTGCACTGACGAAAACTTCATGCAGAAGGCCGGCGCCACGCGCATGGCCGCTGAGCTGGGGCTGATCATCGTGGCACCGGACACCAGCCCCCGTGGTGCCGATGTGCCGGGTGATCCGGATGGTGCGTGGGACTTTGGCCTTGGCGCCGGGTTTTATCTGAATGCCACGCAGGAACCTTGGTCGCGGCACTATCGGATGCATGACTATGTCGTGCAGGAATTGCCGGCATTGGTTGAGGCCCATTTCCCGGCGTCGGACAAGCGTGGCATCAGCGGTCACTCAATGGGTGGTCACGGTGCGCTGGTCTGTGCCTTGCGCAATCCGGGACGGTATCTGTCGGTGTCGGCGTTCTCGCCGATCAACAATCCGATGGACTGTCCCTGGGGTCAAAAGGCCTTTTCCCGTTATCTGGGCGAAGACCGTTCGAAATGGCGCGAGTGGGATGCCTGTGCGTTGATTGCCGAGGCTGACGAGAAGCTGCCATTGCTGGTCGATCAGGGTGATCGCGATGATTTTCTAGCCTCCCAGCTCAAGCCGGAAACCTTGCAACAGGTGACCAAACTGGCCGGTCATCCGCTGACGTTGCGCCTGCAACCCGGCTACGACCACAGCTATTTCTTCATCGCCAGTTTCATCGAGGATCACTTGCGGCATCACGCGCATGCTCTAGGTGCCTAATGCAGGTAGAATCACGCCCTGACAAAAATCGGGGCGTTTTTTTATGCGTATTGGCCACGGCTATGATGTGCACCGTTTCGCTGAAGGCGATTTCATTACTCTCGGCGGCGTGCGCATTGCACACAGTTTCGGGCTGCTCGCTCACTCCGACGGTGACGTCCTGCTGCACGCCTTGAGCGATGCCTTGCTCGGCGCTGCTGCGCTGGGTGACATCGGCAAACATTTCCCGGACACCGACCCGCAATTCAAGGGCGCCGACAGCCGTGCTTTGTTGCGTCATGTCGTCGCACTGATCCACGCCAAGGGCTGGAAGGTCGGCAACGTGGATAACACCATCGTCGCCCAGGCGCCGAAAATGGCCCCGCATATCGAATCCATGCGCGCGCTGATTGCCGCGGATCTTCAAGTCGAGTTGGATCAAGTGAACGTAAAAGCTACCACCACCGAAAAGCTCGGCTTTGTCGGTCGCGAAGAAGGCATCGCTGTGCATTCCGTTGCCTTGTTGCTGCGCGCATGAACGAACTGCAATTGCTCGGCCCGCGGGCCTATGGTGAAGCCCTCGGCACTGCCGTGCTGAAAGCCACCGCGGAAGATTTCCAGGTCGACGAAGTCCTGGATATTCCCTTGAGTGGCGACGGCGAGCACCTGTGGATCTGGGTGGAAAAACGTGGTCTGAATACCGAAGAAGCCGCACGGCGAATTGCCAAGGCTGCCGGCGTGCCATTGCGTACTGTCAGCTATGCCGGACTCAAGGATCGCCAGGCGTTGACGCGTCAGTGGTTCAGTGTGCAATTGCCGGGCAAGGCCGATCCGGACCTGTCGGCGGCAGAAAACGACACGCTGAAAATCCTTAAGACCAGCCGCCACAAACGCAAGCTGCAACGCGGCGCTCACTCGGCGAATGGGTTCACCTTGCGCCTGACGCAATTCGCCGGCGACAAAGCTGCCATCGAAGAGCGCCTGCAGCTGATTGCCAAACAAGGTATCCCCAACTATTTCGGTTCCCAGCGCTTCGGCCATGACGGCGGTAACGTGGTCGATGCCCGTGCGTGGGCTGCGCGCAAGGCTTTGCCGGAGCAGCGCAACGTACGTTCACGCCTGCTGTCGACTGCACGCAGTTTTCTGTTCAACCAGGTTTTGGCTGCGCGCGTAGCGGATGGCACCTGGCAGCATGCGCAGATCGGTGACCTGCTCGCTTTCACTGATAGCCGCAGCTTCTTTCCGGCCGGTGAGGCCGAGTGCAGCGACCCACGACTGACGATACTCGATCTGCACCCGACCGGGCCGCAGTGGGGTGAAGGTGACTCGCCGGCCTCGGGTGCTGTCCATGAACTGGAGCAGGCGATCGCCGCGCGTGAAACGGACCTTCGCGATTGGTTGATCAACGCCGGAATGAGCCACGAACGTCGCATCCTGCGACTGCCCATTGCCGGGTTGACGTGGCATTATCCCGAGCCTGACATTCTGCAACTGGAATTCGTCCTGCCGGCCGGATGCTTCGCCACTGTATTGGTGCGCGAGCTTGTTGATCTGGTGCCGGTGGGGCAGACGGACAGCCCATGCGTATTCTGATTTCTAACGACGATGGGGTAACCGCACCCGGTCTCGCCGCGCTTTATGCTGCGCTGGCGGATTACACCGAATGCGTGGTTATCGCCCCGGACCAGGACAAAAGCGGCGCGAGCAGCTCGCTGACGCTCGACCGTCCGTTGCACCCGCAGACGCTGGCCAACGGTTTTATCAGCATTAATGGCACCCCGACCGACTGCGTGCACCTGGGCCTCAACGGCTTGCTGGAGCGTGAAGCGGACATGGTGGTTTCCGGGATCAACCTGGGCGCTAACCTGGGGGACGATGTGCTGTATTCCGGCACGGTGGCGGCGGCGCTCGAGGGGCGTTTTCTCTCGCGTCCTTCGTTTGCTTTTTCGCTGGTCTCACGACAAGTCGAGAACCTTCCCACAGCGGCTTACTTTGCGCGCAAACTGGTCGAAGCTCATGCTGACCTCGACCTGCCACCGCGCACGGTACTGAACGTGAATATCCCCAATCTGCCGCTGGATCACATTCGCGGTATCCAGTTGACCCGCCTCGGCCATCGCGCACGCGCAGCGGCACCGATGAAAGTGGTCGATCCGCGGGGCAAGGCCGGCTACTGGATCGCCGCTGCGGGGGACGCCGAAGACGGCGGCCCGGGTACCGATTTCCACGCAGTGATGCAGGGCTATGTTTCCATCACCCCGTTGCAACTGGATCGCACCTTCAATGATGCCTTCAGAAGTCTCGATGGCTGGCTGGAGGGGCTGCGCTAATGTCTCGTGAGCAAGACGATATGCTGCGTCGCGGCATCGGCATGACGTCGCAACGGACCCGCGAACGCTTGATTCAACGTCTGTACGAAGAGGGACTGTCCAACGCCAAGGTGCTGGAAGTCATTCGCCGTACGCCGCGTCACCTGTTCGTCGACGAAGCGCTGGCACACCGGGCCTACGAAGACACCGCGCTACCGATCGGGCATAACCAGACCATCTCCCAGCCTTATATGGTCGCTCGCATGAGCGAGCTGCTGCTGGAGGCCGGTCCGCTGGACAAGGTGCTGGAAATTGGCACCGGTTCGGGCTACCAGACTGCGGTGTTGTCGCAACTGGTGGAGCGGGTGTTTTCCGTGGAGCGCATCAAGGTGCTGCAGGACCGGGCCAAAGAACGCCTGGTCGAGTTGAACCTGCGAAACGTGGTGTTTCGATGGGGCGATGGCTGGGAGGGCTGGCCGGCGCTGGCGCCCTATAACGGCATCATCGTCACCGCGGTGGCGACGGATGTGCCTCAGGCATTGCTCGATCAACTGGCGCCCGGGGGGCGTCTGGTCATACCGGTAGGAGCTGGCGAGGTTCAACAATTGATGCTCATCGTTCGGGAAGAACAGGGCTTTTCCAGGCGCGTTCTGGGGGCGGTGCGCTTCGTTCCGTTGCTCAACGGGCCACTGGCCTGAGCATTTGTTTCGGCACGCTGAATTCTCTTCGATTGCCTTTGTCTTACAGCGGCGTCGATTGGTTAAACGGGGGCTTTTGTCAGTCAGCAAACGTGTGCGCCAAGCCATTTCGCTTCATTAAAGGTAAAGCTCGCACGGCCCGTTATACTTGCGACACTTCACGCCGGAGCACGGCAAAACTACATTTTCAGCCACCACAAAGGGAGCGGCGGGTGAGTCTCACAGTCATTGCGCAGCGTATGGGTACAACGAGCTTTCAGCGCCTGGTGACTGGCCTTGTCTTGAGCACCTTGCTGGTCGGATGCTCCAGCAACAAATCCAGTGATGTTCGGGTTGTCGACCGCAACAAAGCTGCGGCCCAGCGTCCGGCAGTGACGACCGGCCAGTACGTCGTCCGCCCGAAAGACACCTTGTTTTCCATCGCCTTTCGTTACGGCTGGGACTACAAGGCGCTTGCGGCCCGCAACAACATTCCCGAGCCTTACACGATCCACCCGGGTCAGACGATTCGCTTTGACGGGCGTACCGGTTCAACGTCGACAGCCGTGGTCAGTTCGTCGAATTCAACGCCTTCCTCGTCGAGTAAAACCACGGTATTCCGTCGTCCGGTAAACGGTGCGACCACCACCACACCGGTGGTTGTACCGTCCGTCGCCAACAAGCCGGCACCTGCTCCACTGCCTCCTCCCGGCCCAGCCCCGACCGGCTGGGGATGGCCTTCTAATGGCATTCTGATTGGAAAATTCTCTTCAAACGGGAGTTTGAATAAAGGAATTGATATCGCCGGAGATTTGGGACAGCCTGTTTTAGCTGCGTCTGATGGGACGGTGGTATACGCCGGGAGTGGCTTAAGGGGCTACGGCGAATTGGTCATCATCAAGCACAGCGAAACCTACGTTAGTGCCTACGGTCATAACCGCAGGTTGTTGGTTCGGGAGGGGCAGCAGGTCAAGGTCGGACAGACAATTGCCGAAATGGGGTCAACGGGTACAGACCGGGTGAAACTGCATTTTGAGATTCGCCGACAAGGTAAACCTGTAGATCCGCTGCAATTCCTGCCGCGTCGTTGATTGCTTACCAGCCTGTTCCGTCGTAGAGGGGACAGGCTCCAGCGTTGCCAAGGATAAAGGCGCCGCTTGAGCTTGAGGTCGAACTCACCAAAGGACTATAACAATGGCTCTCAGTAAAGAAGTGCCGGAGTTTGACATCGACGATGAGGTTCTCCTGATGGAGACCGGCATCGGTACGGATTCGATGTCGAATGAAGAAGGGGCGGCTCCACCTTCCGTTCGTGCCAAATCCAAACACTCCGCTTCGTTAAAGCAACACAAGTACATTGACTACACGCGGGCGCTCGATGCCACGCAGCTGTATCTCAATGAAATCGGCTTTTCCCCTCTGTTGTCCCCCGAAGAAGAAGTACATTTTGCGCGCCTGTCGCAAAGTGGTGATCCGGCTGGGCGCAAACGCATGATTGAAAGCAACTTGCGACTGGTGGTGAAAATCGCCCGACGCTATGTCAATCGTGGCTTGTCGCTGCTCGACCTGATCGAAGAGGGCAACCTCGGCTTGATCCGGGCGGTGGAGAAGTTCGACCCCGAGCGCGGCTTCCGCTTTTCGACTTACGCGACCTGGTGGATTCGTCAGACCATCGAACGCGCGATCATGAACCAGACCCGGACCATCCGGTTGCCGATTCATGTGGTCAAAGAGCTCAACGTGTACCTTCGGGCCGCACGGGAACTGACGCAAAAACTCGACCATGAACCCTCACCCGAAGAAATCGCCAACCTGCTGGAAAAACCAGTGGGAGAGGTCAAGCGCATGCTGGGCTTGAACGAGCGGGTTTCTTCGGTCGACGTCTCGCTGGGTCCGGATTCGGATAAAACCCTGCTGGACACCCTCACCGACGATCGCCCAACCGATCCATGCGAACTGCTACAGGATGACGACCTGTCCCAGAGCATCGATCAATGGCTCTCGGAACTGACCGACAAGCAACGCGAGGTGGTCGTTCGCCGCTTCGGCCTGCGCGGCCACGAGAGCAGCACCCTTGAAGACGTAGGCCTGGAAATTGGCCTGACCCGCGAGCGGGTCAGACAGATTCAGGTTGAAGGTCTGAAGCGTCTCCGGGAAATCCTGGAGAAAAATGGCCTGTCGAGTGAGTCGCTGTTTCAATAAACGATACGCTTGCTGATCAACAAAAAGCCCCGACTGGTTCGGGGCTTTTTGTTATCTGGAGACGAGGGATTTACATGACTTCGGTGCGCCCACAGGTTTGTAGTCTTGCGATGTAAGCCTTGGCTTACTCTTTCGTAAGTGTTCGTTATTTTTACACCTTGGCAGTCGGCCATGGTTATCAGCGTGAAATTCTATCTATCTGAAAAATATAGTTATTTTTCAATATTAACAGCGTGTGACAAGGTTTTCAGGCGCAGAGGACCGATTGCTCTTGCTGGAGAACTCTCTAGTATCCGGGTTGTGTCAACGGACCGACACGCCCTTCAAGGATGAGGGGAATGGACATCGCAGGACGCGATTCATCAGGACGATGAAAAGGAATACAGGGAATATGGAAAAAATGTGGGCGGGTCAAACCGCCCCTTTTTTTTGGTTCTTCACGGAATCCCGGGAAAGACAGAAACAAGAACGCCGATTTGATTGATGATGTTCGTGCGAGCAAACACATCTAAAAAACCGGCGTTCTTATGCGTGATATTAATACTTTCCTTCCTTTTTGGGAGGGCTTTTCTGTCGTCACCATCAAGCCCGATGGTGACGCCCTACAGATCGATCCGATTCCCCATGCCACCCGATTCCCTTCCTGCGGCGGCTGCCAAAAACCGTGTTCAACCACTCATGAGTATTGCGAGCGAACTGTTCGTGATCTTCCAATTCTCGGTCGCGCGGTACGCCTCAGCGTTTTGCTCAGGCGGGTTGGCTGCCGCGACTGTGGCAAGCGCATGGAGGCCGTCAGTTGGCTGGATCGCTATGCCCGCATGACGCGCCGCTTAGCCGATGCGGTCATTCAGACCTGCGAGCGCCTTCCCACCCTGCACGTGGCCCAGATGTTTGGGCTGCATTGGGACACCGTTCGGTTGCTGGAGCGTCGAGCCTTGCAGGCGGCGTTGAGCACGCTGCCAAAGGCGCAACCACGACGCCTGGTGATGGATGAATTCGCGCTGTTCAAAGGGCATCGCTACGCCAGCGTGGTGTTGGATGCCGATACGCGACGAGTGCTATGGATCGGTGAAGGCCGCAGCCGGGCGGCGGTTCGGCCCTTTTTCGAGGAGCTGGGGCCAGAGGGGTGTGCTCGAATCGAAGCGGTGGCGATGGACATGAACACCGCTTTTGACCTGGAGGTTCGTCAGCACTGCCCGAAAGCGCGAGTGGTCTACGACCTCTTTCATGTGGTGGCCAAATATGGCCGAGAGGTGATTGATCGGGTCCGCGTCGACGAGGCTAACCGACTGCGCCACGACAAGCCGGCTCGCAAGGTCATCAAGCAAGCGCGGTGGCTGTTGCTGCGCAATCCGCAGAACCTGAAAAGGCCTGAACAACAGGTTCACTTGCAGGATTTGTTGGCGGCCAACCAATCGCTGATGACGGTTTATTTGATGAAAGCTGAGCTCAAAACGCTCTGGACGCCGAGTGCTGCCTGGGCCTGGAGATCGGCCTGGAAGCAATGGCTGCGCCATGCTCATGAAAGCGAAATACCAGCTCTGATCCAGTTTGCCAAACGGCTAAAGGGCTACTGGCGGGGCATCGTGAGCCGAGTGCGCTGGCCGATGCACACCGGTCAGTTGGAAGGAATAAACAATCGAATAAAAGTCATTAAACGGATGGCGTACGGTTACCGGGATAGCGAGTTCTTTTTCATGAAGATCAAGAGCGTCTTTCCCGGTAATCCGTGAAGAACCTTTTTTTTGCCCGCTAAACGCCGATTACGCACTCGCCAATTCGATCATGCGGCACCTTCTGGTGTACGCGTTCCCCCTGTAGGAGGCGGCTTGCCAGGCGATGGTCGTTAACGATAACGCGTACGGTCTGGTTGAGCGCGGCGAACCCATCGCCAGCAAGCCGGCTCCTACGGGTATCGCGTTGACTGTGTTCCTGATGATTTTTGAAACCGAAAAAAAAGGCCCTTGTGGGGCCTTTTTTGGGAACGCGGGGGTAATCAGCGTTCGAGATGTTCGATCTTGCCTTTCTTGCCATCCCATTCAGCGGAGTCTGGCAATGGATCTTTACGTTCAGTGATGTTCGGCCAGATTTCAGCCAGTTCAACGTTCAGCTGGATAAAGTTTTCCATTCCAGCTGGAACTTCATCTTCCGAGAAGATGGCCACAGCAGGGCATTCAGGTTCGCACAGTGCGCAGTCGATGCACTCATCCGGGTGAATCACCAGGAAGTTCGGGCCTTCGTAAAAGCAGTCCACCGGACACACTTCTACGCAGTCGGTGTACTTGCACTTGATGCAGTTGTCGGTGACGACGAAGGTCATTTCTAGTTTTCTCCTCAGGCGCGGCTTGCTGCGCCCCTTCACGTGGGGGTCGCAAGGTTTGGGAGCGATAGTCTGCAGACCAGGCTAAAAGCCTGCAGCATCCCAAACCGCGCGAGATTCTAACAGCTTGCAAGCGTATGCGTTAGATCCGTGTCTTTAGTGTATAGAGCATTTCGAGTGCGCGACGTGGTGTCATGTCGTCCAGATCGAGTTTGGCCAGCTCATCCAGTACCGGATGCGGCAGGCTGGCGAACATATCGCTCTGTTGCGGCGCGGCCGGTTTGCCCTTGACGGGCTTGGGCGCTTCATGGGGCAGGGCGGTGTCTTCCAGTCGGCTCAAATGCTCCCGGGCGCGCACGATCACTTCGGTGGGCACCCCGGCCAGCTGCGCCACGGCCAAGCCGTAGCTTTGACTGGCAGGCCCCGGCAATACGTGGTGCAGGAACACGATGCGTTCGTTGTGCTCGGTGGCATTGAGGTGCACGTTGGCTACCAGCGGCTGGGCTTCTGGCAGGACCGTCAACTCAAAGTAGTGGGTGGCGAACAGCGTATAAGCCCGCAACTGTGCGAGTCTTTCTGCTGCCGCCCAGGCCAGCGACAAGCCATCGAAGGTGCTAGTGCCGCGACCGACTTCATCCATCAACACCAAACTGCGCTCGGTGGCGTTGTGCAGGATGTTCGCGGTTTCGCTCATTTCGACCATGAAGGTCGAACGCCCGCCGGCCAAGTCATCGCTGGAGCCAATCCGGGTGAAGATCCGGTCAACCAGCGACAATTCGCAGCTGGCCGCAGGAACGAAGCTGCCAATGTGCGCCAACAGCACGATCAAAGCAGTTTGCCGCATGTAGGTGGATTTACCGCCCATGTTCGGACCGGTGATCACCAGCATGCGAGTGTTGTCGTCGAGACTCAGGTCGTTGGCGACGAACGGCGTGGTCAGCACTTGTTCGACTACCGGGTGACGACCCTGGCTGATGCGCATGCATGGCTCGCTGACGAAACGCGGGCAATTCAGGTCGAGGTTCAATGCGCGCTCGGCCAGGTTGCTGAGTACGTCCAGTTCTGCCAACGCCGCGGCGGTGTCCTGCAATGGTGGCAATTGTGCGATCAGGTCTTCGAGCAGTGCCTCGTAGAGCACTTTCTCCCGGGCCAGTGCGCGGCTCTTGGCCGACAGTGCCTTGTCTTCGAAGGCCTTGAGTTCCGGCGTGATAAAGCGCTCGGCACCTTTAAGCGTCTGGCGACGAATGTAGTCTGCCGGTGCCGATTCGGCTTGTTTGCTAGGCAGCTCGATGAAGTAACCGTGAATGCGGTTGTAGCCGACCTTCAGATGCGACAAGCCGGTGCGGGCCTTTTCGCGCGCTTCGAGGTCGATCAGGAATTGCCCGGCGTTTTCGCTGAGCGATTGCAGTTCGTCGAGTTCACTGTCGTAGCCGGTCTTCAACACGCCGCCGTCGCGGATCACCGCGGGCGGGTTATCGATAATGGCTTTTTCCAGCAACGCCGCCAGTTCCGGATAGGTGCTGGTCGTCGTAGCCAGTTGATTGAGGTGCGGCGCTTCCAGCTCGGTCATCGCCACTTGCAACTCCGGCAGTGCGCCAAGGGCGTCACGCAGGCGGGCCAAGTCACGGGGCCGTGCGTTACGCAGGCCGATCCGCGCGAGAATCCGTTCGATGTCGCCGATTTCCTTGAGCTGCGGTTGCAGTTTCTCGAAGCGGTAACGGTCGAGCAGGCAGGTGATCGAGGTCTGGCGCGCCAGCAGGACGGTCAGGTCGCGCAATGGCCGGTTCAGCCAGCGGGTCAGCAGTCGGCTGCCCATGGCGGTCTGGCAACGGTCGACTACCGATTGCAACGTGTTGTCGCGCCCCCCCGCCAGGTTGGTGTCCAGCTCCAGGTTGCGACGGCTCGCGCCGTCCAGCACCACGGTATCGTCCAGGCGCTCATGGCGCAGACTGCGCAAGTGGGGCAGGGCGGTGCGTTGGGTTTCCTTCGCGTAGGCGAGCAGGCAACCGGCAGCCCCGATGGCCAGGGTCAGGTTTTCGCAGCCGAACCCTTTCAGGTCCTGGGTGGAGAATTGCTGGCAAAGACTTTTCAGCGCCGAGTCGCGCTCGAAATCCCACGGCGCGCGGCGACGAACCCCACGACGCTTTTCCGCCGGCAGATCTTTCGGCCAGTCATCCGGGATCAACAACTCCACCGGGTTGACCCGTTCCAGTTCCGCCAGCAGGTTTTCCCAGCCCTTGATTTCCAGCACGCTGAAGTTGCCGCTGGTGATGTCCAGAACCGCCAGACCGAACAGGCGCTCATCGCCCAATACCGCAGCGATCAGGTTGTCCCGACGTTCATCCAGCAGCGCCTCGTCACTCACCGTCCCCGGCGTGATGATCCGCACCACCTGACGATCCACGGGACCTTTGCTGGTGGCCGGGTCGCCGACCTGCTCACAAATCACCACCGACTCGCCGAGCTTCACCAGTTTCGCCAGGTAACCTTCGGCGGCATGGTAAGGAATCCCACACATCGGAATCGCCTGGCCTGCCGACTGCCCACGGGCGGTCAGGGTGATGTCCAGCAACTTGGCGGCCTTCTTCGCGTCTTCATAGAAGATCTCGTAGAAGTCACCCATGCGGTAGAACATCAACTGGTCCGGGTGCTGGTTTTTCAGGCGCCAGTACTGCTGCATCATCGGCGTGTGGGAGGACAGGTCGGAAAGGGCTTTATTCATTGGGAATCGGAAAACTCGTTGAAAGGTGTGGGGCAAAAGTGGGGCAATCGCCCGGCTTTTCCGCAATGGGCGCAAGATTAACATGGGCGGTCTGTCGGACGCAGGCGCGAACGCCATGCGGTGTGTTTCGACAATGGCAGATACGAAGTGATCATCGGGTTATATGAGCGCTGGATCGCCCGGCGCGTCGGCGTAACTAAACGGCCGTCCTATGCTCCAGACGATCAGCCTTGAGTCATGGTTTTGCCGCATTCAATGGAAGACCAGGCATACACATTTTGATCGTCTCCAAGTCTTGCAAGCTCAATCTGCTCGTGTACGTTAGTCCCATTCCGTCGATCAGGAGATGACCGTGAAAGAAATCACCCAACTGGCTGCTGAACTTGGCAGACGCTTGCAGGTTCTCAATGCCCACGTCACTGCCGCCGAGTCCTGTACCGGTGGCGGAATCAGTGAAGCGATCACCCGGATTCCGGGCAGTTCGGCGTGGTTCGAGGCCGGTTATGTCACCTATTCCAACCGACAGAAAACCCAGCAGTTGAATGTCCCGGCCGAGTTGTTTTCAACGGTGGGGGCGGTCAGTCGCGAGGTGGTCGAGGCCATGGTTCGTGGCGCGCAGGAAAAAAGCCACGCGCGTTTTGCCGTGGCAGTCAGTGGCGTGGCCGGGCCGGATGGCGGTTCGCCGAGCAAGCCCGTAGGCACGGTTTGGCTGGCCTGGGGCGTCGGTGAGCAGGTGTTCAGCGAAGTGCAGCACTTCCCCGGCAACCGCGACGAGGTCCGCCGACAAACGGTGAAGGCCGCGCTAGAGGGGCTGCTGCGGCATGCCGCGGGAGAAATCTCAAATCAGGGGTAGGCGATCCTCAAACGCTGTGGAATAATACTGGCTACTTATACAGGTGTTGGCCGTCAGGCCTTATTGATTACGTGAGGACTTTAATGGACGACAACAAGAAGAAAGCCTTGGCTGCGGCCCTGGGTCAGATCGAACGTCAATTCGGCAAAGGTGCCGTAATGCGTATGGGCGATCAGGACCGTCAGGCGATCCCATCCATCTCTACTGGCTCTCTGGGTCTGGACATTGCACTGGGCATTGGCGGTCTGCCTAAAGGCCGTATTGTTGAAATCTACGGTCCTGAATCTTCCGGTAAAACCACGCTGACCTTGTCCGTGATCGCCCAGGCTCAAAAAGCCGGCGCGACCTGCGCATTCGTCGACGCCGAACACGCCCTCGATCCTGAGTACGCCGGCAAACTGGGCGTCAACGTCGATGACCTGTTGGTTTCCCAGCCGGACACCGGTGAGCAAGCCCTGGAAATCACCGACATGCTGGTGCGTTCCAACGCGGTTGACGTGATCATCGTCGACTCCGTGGCGGCGCTGGTGCCAAAGGCTGAAATCGAAGGCGAAATGGGCGACATGCACGTGGGCCTGCAAGCCCGTCTGATGTCCCAGGCGCTGCGTAAAATCACCGGTAACATCAAGAACGCCAACTGCCTGGTGATCTTCATCAACCAGATCCGTATGAAAATTGGCGTGATGTTCGGCAGCCCGGAAACCACCACCGGTGGTAACGCGCTGAAGTTCTACGCTTCGGTTCGCCTGGATATCCGTCGTACTGGCGCGGTGAAGGAAGGTGACGAGGTTGTCGGTAGCGAAACCCGCGTCAAGGTTGTGAAGAACAAGGTGGCTTCGCCGTTCCGTCAGGCCGAGTTCCAGATTCTTTACGGCAAGGGCATCTACCTCAATGGCGAGATGATCGACCTGGGTGTGTTGCACGGTTTTGTTGAGAAGTCCGGTGCCTGGTATGCGTACAACGGCACCAAGATCGGTCAGGGTAAAGCCAACTCGGCCAAGTTCCTGGCGGATAACCCGGAAATCGCCGCGACCCTTGAGAAACAACTGCGCGACAAACTGCTGACCCCGGCGCCGGACGTCAAGGCTTCCCCAGTCAAAGAGACTCAAGACGACCTGGCTGACGCTGATATCTGATCAATCCGATGACCGCCGTACTCGATACACTCGTCGCGGTGCGGCGAACCGCAATGGACCTGCTCGCACGACGCGAGCACGGTCGGGTCGAGCTGACGCGAAAGTTGCGTCAGCGCGGCGCTCTCCCTGAAATGATCGAAACCGCCCTGGACCGCTTGACAGAAGAGGGGCTGTTGTCCGAATCCCGTTACCTCGAAAGTTTCGTCGCCTACCGTGCTCGTTCCGGTTACGGCCCTTTGCGTATTCGCGAAGAGTTGAGCCAGCGCGGCCTGCAACGCAGCGACATCGAACTCGCCTTGCGCGAGAGCGGTATCAGTTGGTCGGAACAACTGGAAGACACTTGGCGACGCAAGTTTTCCGGGCATTTACCAATCGACGCCCGGGAACGTGCCAAGCAAGGCAGGTTCCTGGCGTATCGGGGATATTCCATGGAAATGATCAACCGCTTGTTCAGCGGTCGAGGGATGGACGATTGACTGAAACGGCTCGCTATTTCGATAGCGGGCCGTTTTTTTATGCCTCACGTAACCTTTGAGGACTCCCGCGTGCGCTGTTGTGCTGGAGGTTGGGCTTGCGCCCAGTTTTCCGACAGGTTGATGTAATCCACCAACTCGCGCAAACGCCCATGATCGCGGGCATTGAAGGTGAACGCCAATCGCGCCAGATGGCTGAACTGCGCTTCGTCGTGCTCCTCGCCGTTGTAAGCATGTTGATGGAAATGATCGCTCAGGCACAGGTCGGCGAATTTTTCCTGCATGTGTTCGAGTGCCCGGTCACTGAGCGAGTGGTTCATACGAATCACGAACTGATGCTTGAGCCAGCGGCTGGAGTGGTAATTGCTGTAGAACTGGTTGATCTGTTCCACCGCCTCCTCGGCACTGTAAACCAACTTCACCAACTTCATGTCGGTGGGCAGGATGTAGCGGTTTTCCTCGAGTTGGTGGTGGATGAAGTCCAGCGCGCCTTGCCAGAACTTGCCGCCTGGTGCGTCCAGTAACACCACCGGCACCAGCGGACTTTTACCGGTCTGGATCAACGTCAGCACCTCCAGCGCTTCATCCAGTGTGCCGAAACCGCCCGGGCACAGCACCAGCGCATCGGCTTCCTTGACGAAGAACAGCTTGCGGGTAAAGAAGAAGTGGAAGGGCAGCAGATTGGTGGTGCCGTTGACGGTGGGGTTGGCATGTTGCTCGAAGGGCAGGGTGATGTTGAACCCCAGGCTATGTGTCAGGCCGGCGCCTTCATGCGCCGCAGCCATGATGCCGCCACCGGCGCCGGTGATGACCATCAGGTCCGAGCGTGCCAGCGCGGCGCCCAGTTCTCGGGCCAGTCCGTACAGGGGATGTTCTATCGGTGTGCGGGCCGAGCCGAAGACGGTGACTTTGCGTCGTCCCCGGAACTGCTCCAGCACACGGAAGGCATGCTCCAGTTCGCGCAGGGCTTGCAGGGTGATCTTGGCATTCCAGCGGTTGTGGTCTTCCTGGGCCATGCGCAGCACGGTCAGGATCATATCGCGGTAGATCGGGATGTTCGGGCTGTTGGGTGAAACAAGGCTGAGTTGCTCTTCGACCTTGCTGATGAGGTCGTGGCCGCTTTCTTCGAAATGACGGCTCAGGAGGTCATTCGGTTGGTAAGGCATTCAACTTCTCCTTCTGCACAGAACCCTCGGCATCAATACGCAGTCGTCGATGCCACGACACATCCTGTATCGCTGTCTGCCCAGGCCCATGCCTGGGCGATCCACTTGACCCGAATAGTCATCGGGTCATCCAAACAGGTTCTGTTTTTCCCTTGGATGAAAGAAACGTTCTCACAACACAAAGCGTAATGGGCGGCCCCTTTCCGACCTTGAAAATTTGAACGCGGATACCTGAAATCTAGACCCTCGCAGTGATTTACGCTGCCTTGATCATTGCGCCGCAAACTCTTTCCTGGCAACCGCTTATTGACGATTTGCAAAGTGCTTTCACCGCCCGTCCGAACGCGCGCCGAGTGTCCGCCACTCTGATTTACTAAGTTACAGGCGTCACACGACAACTTTGCGTCAACGGCAGGGCGCACGGTACTAGCGGTTAAAGGATTTATCGCTCGACGAGAGTGAGGTGCAAGGAGGCGGGAGCCATGGCCAGAGTCATTCTGGAGATAGAGATCGATACGCAACTGTATCGATTATTGAAGTCATCGGCCGAGACCCATCACCTGAGTCTCGAAGAGGAGTGTTGCCGACGACTGGAGGGGGCAGAGCCGCACTCTCGTTACTTGCAGGCATTACTGGCAGAACTGCGCGCCGAGGATGAACAGCGGCGCGCCAAGCCTCTTTGATTATTTCTTCTTCGTGGTCGCTTTTGGGCAATCCGATTCCTGGTAGCTGGCGGAGCCGACCGAGCGGTTGGTCTTCACTTCGGTGAAGTCGTAACGCATGGTCGCGCCCTTGGCCATCAGCTTGCGGAACGACGGGTTGTTGCATACCGAGGCGCCAAGCTGGAAGTACACGGCTTTCGGATCAGCGCGCATCTTGTTGGCGTGGCTGCTTTGCACGCTCAAATGGTTGATCAACGTCGTTCCTTCGACGGTATAGCCTTGATCAAGAATGTCTTCGTTGATCGCCCGAGGCGTGCCAACACTGCTTTGTGCGGCGACGTTTCGCAGCTCTTTGTTCAGATTCTGCTCACTCAAGGACGCAGCCTGAGCGTTGAAGGACGACGCCAGCAGAATGGCAGCGGTGGGAACGATAAGGCGCAGCATGAAACTCTCCTGGTTCAGTGACTGGTGGTTCGACCCGTCACGTGACTGTGCGTTCAGTGGCGGCGAATTATAGGGGAGGCGGCCCGGACGGTACAGGTTTGCGCCCGCCGCTCTGGTAAACTGTCGACCTTTATTGCCCTGCCGAGTGTTGTTCGTGTCAATTTCCCTGTTTTGTCGGCGTTGCCTGCGATGAACCACGCCCCCAACGCCGTAGCCCGCCTGCGCGATCAACGCGAAGAGGAAGGTATCAAGCCGATTCAGGCCCGTGGCTGGCGCGCCACCCGCTGCCGTGCTTGCCGCGTCATCGAGAGCCACTGTCTGTGCGCCTGGCGTCCGCGAGTCGAGACCCGCTCCGGGGTGTGCCTGATCATGACCAACAAGGAAGTGTTCAAGCCGAGCAATACGGGTTGGCTGATTGCTGACGTGGTGCGCGATAACCATGCGTTCATCTGGTCACGTACCGAACCGGATCCGCAGTTACTGGCGTTGCTCGCCGACCCGCAATGGCAACCGTATCTGGTGTTTCCAGGCGAGTACGTCGAGCCGGAGCGCGTGACTAATACTGTGGACATCGATAGCACCAAGCGACCGCTGTTCATCCTGCTCGACGCGACCTGGACTGAAGCGCGGAAGATTTTCCGTAAAAGTCCATATTTCGACGGGCTCCCGATCCTGAGCCTGCTGCCCGAGAAGCTGTCACGCTATCGACTGCGCCGGTCTACCCGCAGTGAGCATTTGTGTACGGCCGAAGTGGCGGCGCTGTGCCTCGATCTGGCGGGTGATATTCAGGCCGCATCGGCACTGGACGCGTATTTCGACGTGTTCAGCCAACATTACCTGGATGCAAAACATCAGTTGGAAATGAACGTTGAAACCCCCGCACATGCCGAGTTGATGCCTTTCGTGCCGAACGCCGTGGCTGATGTGGGCTGATTGTCTCCGATTCTGCAAAGAACTGTGCTGGCCATGCACCTTGACCACCCCGGTTTCGCTGGGCATGCTTGGCGCCGATTGGGGCGCGGCCGAAGTTTGATACGCCGTGTTCTTCGTGAGAACCACGTGATTGGCGTTGAACGTGCCCCGTTGGTGCAGCTCCGTGGCTGTACTGAGTTGTTTGAAGAACAGGATCATTTGAAAAATGGCCACATACGAAATCCTGATTGCCGATGATCACCCGCTTTTTCGTTCAGCCCTGCACCAAGCGTTGACCCTGGGCCTTGGCCCGGATGTCCGCCTGGTGGAAGTGGCGAGCATTGCCGAGCTGGAAACCCGCCTGACTGAAAAAGCCGACTGGGACCTGGTACTGCTGGATCTGAACATGCCGGGGGCGTATGGTTTTTCCGGGCTGGTGCTGTTGCGCGGCCAGTACCCGCAGATTCCGGTGGTCATGGTCTCGGCTCAGGAAGAAGCGACGATCATGGTCAAGTCCCGCGAGTTCGGCGCCAGTGGCTTCATTCCCAAGTCCAGTGACCTGAGCGTGATCCAGAAAGCGGTGCGCGCGGTGCTCGACGGTGATGTGTTCTGGCCACCGCAAGCGTTCGAAGCGGTCAGCGTTTCCGATGAGGCCAAGGCTGCCAGCGAAGGACTTGCGAGCCTGACTCCGCAGCAGTTTCGCGTCCTGACCATGGTTTGCGAAGGATTGCTGAACAAGCAGATTGCTTACGAATTGAGCGTATCTGAAGCGACCATCAAGGCCCACGTGACTGCGATTTTCCGTAAGCTGAACGTGCGCACTCGGACGCAGGCGGCTTTGCTCCTGCAACAACTTGAGTCAATTTCGAGCCACTGACTTTTGGCATCTTCACGCTTTTTTGACTTTGGTTAATCTAGCTTTCCCACTCTTTTTCGGTCAGTTGCTCACTCTATGTCTCCTTTCAAAGGCCAGACCGGCCTGAAACGCATCCTCAACGCCTCCGGTTATTCCCTGGACGGCCTGCGCGCAGCCTTCACCGGTGAAGCGGCTTTCCGGCAGCTGGTCTTGCTCAACGTGATCCTCATTCCGCTGTCGTTCTTCCTGAACGTCAGCCGGGTCGAGCAGGCGTTGTTGATCGCGGTGTGCCTGTTGGCGCTGATCGTCGAGTTGCTTAACTCGGCAGTGGAAGCGGCCATCGACCGAATTTCACTGGAACTGCACCCGTTGTCGAAAAACGCCAAGGACATGGGCAGCGCCGCGCAATTCGTGGCACTGACCATGATCGCGCTGGTGTGGGCAGTGATTCTGCTTTAAGCAATCGCTGGCAGAACGATCTCGTCGCTGCGCTGAACCCCGGCGGTGAAGGCGCGGCACAGGTCGAGAAACTCGCGCATGGCCGAGGTCTGGTACTTCTGTTTGTGCCAGATGAAATAGAACTGTCGCGCCAGATCCAGATCCGGTGTCTCCACAGGCACCAGGCTGCCACGACGGAACGCGTCCCGCAGGGCCAGTCGCGAGATACAGCCAATCCCCAGACCGGATTCCACCGCACGTTTGATTGCTTCGGTGTGCTCCAACTCGAGGCGGATATTCAGCGAGCTGCGGTGATGACGCATGGCCTGATCGAACGTCAGGCGCGTGCCCGAGCCTTGTTCACGCAGAATCCACGCTTCGTGGCTCAGCTCTTCCATGCTCGCAGTACCGCGCTTGGCCAGCGGATGCTGCGGTGCGCAAAACACCACCAGCTCATCCTCGACCCAACTCTGCACTTCGATGTCCGGATGGCTGCAATCACCTTCGATTAGACCCAGATCAATTTCATAGTGGGCCACTTGTTGCACGATATTGGCAGTGTTCTGCACGTGCAGCTTCACTTGGCTTTCCGGGTGGCGTTGCATGAAACCACCAATCAGCAGGGTCGCCAGGTAGTTGCCGATGGTCAGCGTTGCGCCCACCGCCAAGGAGCCGAAACCGGACTTGCCGTTGAGCAGGTCTTCGATCTCCTTGGCCTGATCAAGCATCGCCACCGCTTGCGGCAGCAGCTGTTTGCCGAGGGCGTTGAGGCTCAGGCGTTTGCCGGCGCGGTCGAACAACTGGCAGCTCGACTGACGTTCCAGCTCGGTGATCGAGGTGCTCGCCGCCGATTGCGACAGATTGAGCAATCCCGCAGCACGGGAAACGCTCTCCTGCTGGGCGACGGCGACGAATACTTGAAGTTGACGGAGAGTAAATCGCATATCGATATAACCGATAACCCTTATCTTAATAATCCAGTTAACAGATATTGTCGTCGCTATTAGAATGCGATGCAATTGCGCACCGCCAACGCTCTTATAGCAGAGCAAGCGCAGACCCAATCTCCAGGAGTCCCCGTACATGAGCAACATGAACCACGAGCGTGTCCTCAGTGTTCATCACTGGAACGACACTCTGTTCAGCTTCAAGTGCACCCGTGATCCGGGCCTGCGCTTCGAGAACGGTCAGTTCGTGATGATCGGCCTGCAACAACCCAACGGCCGCCCGCTTATGCGCGCTTACTCGATTGCCAGCCCGAACTGGGAAGAGCATCTCGAGTTCTTCAGCATCAAGGTGCCTGATGGTCCGCTGACTTCCCAGTTGCAGCATCTGAAGGAAGGCGACGAGATCATCATCAGCAAGAAGCCTACCGGCACGCTGGTGCTGGATGACTTGAAGCCTGGCAAACATTTGTACCTGCTCAGCACCGGTACCGGTCTGGCGCCGTTCATGAGCGTCATCCAGGACCCGGAAACCTACGAGCGTTTCGAAAAAGTGATCCTGTGCCACGGCGTGCGTTACGTCAACGAAGTCGCTTATCGCGAGTTCATCACCGAGCATTTGCCGCAGAACGAGTTCTTCGGCGACGCGCTGCGTGACAAGTTGATCTACTACCCGACCGTGACCCGCGAGCCATTCGAAAACGAAGGCCGCCTGACCGATTTGATGCGCAGCGGCAAGCTGTTCAGCGACATCGGCCTGCCGCCGATCAACCCGCAGGATGACCGCGCCATGCTGTGCGGCAGCCCGAGCATGCTCGACGAGACCAGCGAAGTGTTGAACAGTTTCGGCCTGAAAGTCTCGCCGCGGATGCGCGAGCCGGGTGATTACCTGATCGAGCGTGCGTTCGTAGAGAAGTGACCACCGGTCACCTGTAGGAGCTGGCTTGCCGGCGATGGACTTCAATTCACCGCGTTTGACCGGTGTACACGCGTTTTCGTTAACGACCATCGCTGGCAAGCCAGCTCCTACAAAAAGCCCGCGTTACCTGAAAAGGTAGCGCGGGCTTTTTTGTTCCGGCGTCTACTCGCTTGCGGGGATGACTTCGAGGACGCAGATTTGCTCCGGCGTCGGGTAATGCCAGCGCACATCCACATCCCAAAACTGCGCGCCGTATTCCCGTTCGGGTGCAGGCGTTTGATACGCCGGGCGCGGATCTTGCGCCAGGCATTGCTCGATCAGCTCGACCAAAGGCTCTGCAAGGCGCTGAGCATGCCCGTGCGCCTGTTGCAGTGCGGCCTCCGTCCACTCTACGGCAGTCAGTTGCGGCGCGGCGCTGGCGATGCTGTTGGAGGCTGTGTTGACGATGTCCGCGTAAGGCACGTAGGGCTTGATGTCGAGAATCGGCGTGCCGTCCAACAGGTCGATGCCGGATATCCACAGGCGGTCGGCTTCAACCCTGTCCAGTTTGACCACTGACTGACCAATGCCATTGGGGCGATGTGTCGCGCGGGTGGCGAACACGCCCATGGATTTGTTGCCGCCCAGGCGAGGAGGGCGGACTTTCAGTCGTGGTTTTTCTTCCAGGGCCTGATGGAACAGGAACAGCAACCAGACATGGCTGACCTGCTCCAGACCCTGCACCGCATCGCCTTGATCGAATGGCGCCACCAATTCCAGGATGCCACGCGCGGCCGGGGCCAACTGTGGCTGGCGCGGGATGGCGAACTTCTCCTTGAAGCAGGAGCGCACGAAGCCGATGGGGGAAACGCTGTAGGTCATGGTTTGGGTCGAAGTGGGAATGAGGGCGGACATGATAGCCCATGCGCATTCTGTGGCGAGGGAGCTTGCTCCCGCTGGGTGCGAAGCGCCCCCAAATACCTTCACCGAGTTTCTCCGGGGGAAACTCGGTGGTGTAGGCGGTTGCTTCGCAACCGAGGGGGAGCAAGCTCCCTCGCCACAAAAACGGGTGTCAGAGGCTGAATCCACCATCCAGCGGAATGATATTCCCGGTCATATAGGCCCCAGCCGTACTCGCCAGACTGATCGCCAGCGCCGCCATTTCTTCCTCGCGGCCCCAGCGTTTCATCGGAATCAACGCGGTATCTTCGGCCAACGCCTGCTCATCGTTGCCAATGTGCTGGGTCATCTTGCTCGGAAAGCGCCCCGGCGCGATCACATTGACGTTGATGTGCTGGCTCACCAGTTCCCGCGCCAAAATCCGTGACAATTGGTGCAGCGCAGCCTTGCTCGGTCCGTAGGCGTAGGCCTGTTCGCCGAAGGAGGAAATCCCGGCTACCGAACCGATGTTGATGATCCGGGCAGGGTTGGCTTCGGAACCGGCCTTGCGCAGCAGCGGCAAGAACTGCTGGATGCAGTTGAACACCGAGGTCACATTGAGCTGCATGACCTTTTCCCAGCCCTTGATCGGGTAGCTTTCCAGCGGCGCGCCCCACGTGGTGCCGGCATTGTTGACCAAAATATCGAGGTGGCTGATCTGCTCGCCCAGTCGCGTGGCCAACTGCTGCACGCCTTCTTCGGTGGCCAGATTTGCAGCCAATCCAACGCATCGGCCGAAGGCCCCGAGTTCATCAGCCGTTTGCTGGCAGGCCTCGGCATCGCGGGCGCAGACGTACACGGTGGCGCCGGCCTCGACATAGGCCTTGGCGATCATTTTGCCGATACCACGGGTGCCGCCGGTCACCAGAGCGGTGCGGCCTTGCAGGGAAAAGTAGGGATGCATGGCGAGTCCTGAAAACTGAGGGTCATTACACCCTAGTCGTCAGCCGCGGGAAGCGGAGCCACTATTTTTGCGCGGAATGGGGATTCATACAGCCAGGCTTGCGACCGCTCCCCCTTGTAGGAGCCGGCTTGCTGGCGATGGCGTCTTTGAAATCGCCATCGCCAGCAA